>JADFWK010000266.1 GCA_015223015.1 Pseudomonadota bacterium | reverse complement strand
CGCTATGCGATTAAATGCTCGTCCGGCAGCCTTCCGCCAGCCTCCAGGAATCGCTTGAGGCATGCATCCGGGCTTGGATGATCGTCTTTACCTATAATCGTATATGCCAGAGCAGGACAGTTTCCGGTGCAATAGTTAATGTAGTCGCACCCCTGGCAAAATTCGAAGTTGCTCAACGGAATCTTATGCCGCTCCCGTAGCCTTTTCAGTTCGGAATTTTCCTGCCAAACTTCCTGGAGATCATCCATGTTGATTCGACCCAACTCAATGTGGCTCATTTGAATGCATGGAACCATGACCCCGTCGGCACGCACTGCTAATGTGTTCATGGGGCCATTGCAGCCACTGAGATGACCGCGCCCTGGTATCGTTTCACTCTTTTGCTGACAGGCCTTTTCCATCTCAAGCCAATCTCTCCCCTCCGCCAAAGGACCCGCGGTTGCGCTGATGCGCCCATTGTATTTTTTCTCGAGTTTTAAAAGGGTTCCCATGGCCAATGAACGTTCTTCCGCAGTAAGCTGGACTTGTTCGGCATTCTGCCGGCAAAGCCCCATGTACGAAGCCGCATTGGTTGAGAAACTAGGAAGTCCGATGTCCTCCAACAGAAGTTTGGCAACGTTTTCAAGATCTCTTACGTTATGTTTGTGAATGGTCACCCGGACGGGAACAGGAACGTTATATTTCTGGAGGGACTTGATGCCCCGCATCGCTTTGAGAAAATTACCATCACCGCGGCAGGCATCATGGGTCGTCGGAACCGAGCCATCGATGGAGACCTGCACCCCATCACAGCGCCCGGTTGAAGCCAGAAAAGCTGCCATGCCATCAGTGATCAATGTTCCATTACTCAGGATATTGAATCGCATGCGGTTGCGGACAATTCCTTCGATAAGTTCCTGCAAATCTTTCCGACAAAAAGGTTCTCCCCCCTGAAGCGTCACATTCATGACTGCACAGCGATTCAATTCCTCGAAGAATTGGAGCCATTCTTCTTTGGAAAGATCTTGTCCTACATCGCCCGCACCTGTGAAGTGGCTGCAGTATGTGCATTGCAGATTACACCGGTTCGTTATCGAGAGATCAACAGATCTGGGGGTTTTCATTAATTTCATGACCGGATCAATCCTTTTGTATCTCGTACCCTGCTAATCCACGCTGGACTAGATCCTCAATGAATTCTTGGAGATCGCCCTCTGCCTCGTCCGGCACATCTTCATAACCCTCTTGCAGATCCCTCAAGATGTCTTTGACCGCATGATTACCGTCTAACCGCTTCCAAATATGTACGCCTATGGGGTTGAGACCGAAGGCATCGCCCGAATCAGGATCAAAAAGAATGGCCCAGTCATCAAACTCCTCACGAAGCACGATCAGGGGATTAGCAATGGGTTTATCAGTATGCGACACGAGTTCTCCTCCTTTTGGTTAAGACCTTTCCGAGTCCAGGCCCCCATCTACCCGACGGGAGGTTCGTCGGCATATCTTACCCTGAGTGCCGGGGGCCAGTACTTTAAGACCCCTTTTTTGACTCTTCGTGTCTTCAGTAAAGTAATGGCAAAAAGTGTCACTTGACCTATTGTCCACCCCAAAACCCGTTTCCTCTCCCATAGCGGAAGGGGGTAATTAAGTGGTTGAATATATGCCTATTCTTTCACCCTCACCCCCGGTGGGCGAGGGCCTCGTAACGTTTCTGCATGAGCACTAACCAATTCAACTAAATACAAGCAAGCATCGTGCCTCCGCCGGTCTTTTGATAAGAGGTCGCTTTTTGAGAGCTGAATAAGCAAAAATAATGAATTGTGTACTTTGATTTGATAAGAAGTTGCTTTTTCAGCGCGTATAAATCGAAAATGGCGAAGCGTATATCGGCTTCAGTTGCAGCCCAACATATTGAGGCGTCAATGAAACGGAAACAATAATCATCCAGATAATCAAAGCAGATTGAATTGGCGCACTAAGAACTCGCTTTTTATGGCAAAAAGTATAAGGAAACTATCGTTGTGTGTCAAGCACACAATGCCTTCCTGTTACTACCACCGATAACTTCGATAGGTTTGACAGTTTAAATGGAGAGAGCTTGTGAAACCACAATCTGACAAGAGTGTTCTCATGTGCCTCGGTGTAAAGGAAAAGCAGAACAAAATGTTTTAGAAACCAGATGAGAAAAAATTGAATCTTAAAACTCTGACACTATCTTTTTTCAGGGAAGCAAAATGAAGGACTTAAGAGGAGTTTTTTTCCAGGGAATGTTTATTTCTTCGACCTACATACTCGAGGACGGAGAACACGATCGAGATAAGAGATGCCTGAACAACCAGAAGCACGGCATCGATCATACGTGCATTTCTTAGCGCAATGCTGCTGAGCCCTAAAATCGTGGAAAAAAGGAATATCGTTACTACTGGTTTCCATTTATTTCCGAGCAAAGCGCGGAGCCGGTGATGAAGATGGTCGGTGCCCACGTAATCTATCCATTCTTTCACTGTCCTTACCTTACCGCTCAGAACCCTTTCAACCGTTATATAGATCATATCAAATATCAGGACCCAAAAGATCAGTACCGGGTTGGCAAAGGATACAACCCTGCTACTATCACTCCAGTATCCCTGTATTGCCAAACCAGCTAACATAAAACCCAGGAAGGTACTTCCTGCATCACCCAGGAATATGAGTGCCGGATTTCTTATTCTGAAATTGAAAGGGAAAAAACCCAGACAGCTCCCAAGGATAGCGATAGCCATCCATCCCATGAATGGTTGGTTGGTCTGGAAGGCGACGATGCCGATGAAAGTAGCCATTATAGCACTCAGACCGGTGGCCAATCCGTCCATTCCGTCAAAAAAATTCATGGCGTTCGTAATGCCCACAATCCAGATAATGGTAAAGATAAGATTTAGCCAGAATCCCCACGTTGTCCTAACGGGAAACAGGTCTAACATGATGCCATGGTAGACTAAGCCCAGTACAACAAAAACCTGTACCAGCAGTTTCAGACTTGCCGGCACACCTTTCCAGTCATCCAAAAAACCTAAAAAGGCTACTAATACCCCACCGCAGAGCAATATTGCTATACCCCGTTCAACAATCATATTAGCTATAAAGGAGACGGTGAAAGCAATGACAATTGCTGCCCCCCCAAGCAGAGGAGTAGCATTCTCATGGATCTTGTGTCCATGAGGGTGATCAAGGATATTGAACCTCAGGGCGATCAATCTCATCACGGGGGTTAACAGATATGACAGGGAGAGCGATAATAGAAATATATAGAGCCACCTTACCCCCTTATCAATAAGGAGAGACCGAAAAAAGGGAATCATGAGCAGAACAAAAATAATGACCGCTACCGGATACAGAATCCTCAAAGATGATGGTTGCTTATGGCTGACCACTCTACTGTCCTTTCTGTAGGCGTTCACAGGTTCAGAGTTCACCCCTGCCCGACGGATGGCAGGCGGGTTTGCGGTGCTCCCTAAACCCCTGAACCTTGAACCGGTGAACGGTTACTCCTTGCTTAAATTATCATCTTTATGGCATCAACAATTCGATGCGCCTCTTCTACGGTAAGTGAAGGATATATGGGGATGCTAACCGCCCTTTCCCACACCTCATCGGTCAGTGGATAGCCAGATTGTGATAGATACCGATGCAACGGCTTAAACACTGGCCTCCTGCATTCAATGCCCTTCTTTAGCATTTCGTGCATAAATTGTGCCGAATTCTCAACGAGTATGACGTACCGGTAATAGATATGTTCTCTTCCCTCCGGTTCCTCGGGTAGCCCAACCCCTACCCGCTCCAGCCCACGGTTATAGATGGCGGCGATCTTTTTTCGTTTATCGATGAATTCGGGAAGTTTACTGAGCCGGGTCGCTGCAAGTGCTGCCTGAATATCGGTTAGCTTATAGTTGAACCTGACTCGATAATCCTCCTTCTCATCGTAGTCCCGTAAATCTTTGATGGTTTCAATCAGGCCACGGTCGTTTGAGAGAACCATACCGCCCTCACCAGCCCCGAGCATCTTGGTGGCATAGAAGGAGAGGATCGATACAAGACCAAAAGAGCCCGCTTTTCTCCCATTAACAGTAGCACCGATAGAATGCGCACAATCCTCTATAACGGGAATTCCTAGGGGGACGATTGACTCAATATCCGCTGGCAAGCCGAACATATGGGGAACGATTACGGCCTTGGTGTTATCTGTAATAGCCCCTTTTATGCTCTCGCCGGTACTATTAAAGGTATGCGGATCAATATCAACGAGCACGGGAGTTGCCCTAAGATAATTGATAGCGTTTACCAGGGCCGTACACACGTAGCTCGGCAGTATGACCTCAGATTTCTCGTCTATTCCAAGGGCAATGAGTGAGAGATGGAGGGCAGCGGAGCCCGAACTCACGGCAGCGGCGTGTTTAACCCCAATAAGGGATGCGCTTTTCTCTTCTAGTGATGAGACAACCCTGCCCTGTGCCAACTGCCCCGAGCGCAATACCTTTATTACGGCAGCGATATCTTCTTCGTCTAAAGCTATCTTTGAGTGAGGAATCACCTTTTACCTGAGTTGAGTGAACTAAAGTGTCTAAAGTGAACTAAAGTGTCTAAAGTGTCAAATGCCTAAAGTGAGTAGTGATCCACCGCAGGAGGACCAAAAGCAAGGATCAAACCATTCCTAACTTTAGGCACTCTAGGCACTTTTACCCGCCAGACTTATGGCGGGTTAAATTTTAGGCACTCTTCTATTCAATCTATATTAATAAAAAGCCGCTCAGTAACAAACCCTTCTGCCAGAGGAACCCTGCCCTGCACACCCCTGAAGTGGGCAGAAGACCGTGCAATATCCAAAATAGAAAGACCCTCTATGTTTGTCTTCATTACCTGGGAGGCATGTGCCTTCAGTGCTTCCAGCTTCTTATCCAGAACCGAACCTATATCCACAAATACATTTGGTGTAAAATTATCCGTTGTTGGTACCTCGTAGAACATCACGTTTTTCACATACCGCGCTGCGGAAAGCACCGATCTGTTGAGTGCCCTGTGATCCTGATGGCTATCATAAGAAAAATTAACAAAGATAAAATGAGGTTGAATCTCTTTAATATACCGCTCCACCATATGAATAACATCGTTTCCTTTATCGGATAACTCCGTATCCTTGAAGCCTCCCCAAAAAACATCCTCGGCACCTATTATATCGGCCGCCTTCATCTGTTCTTCACATCTTATCTTATCCTCTCCACCCATCTCCCCCTTTGTGGTTATCAAGAGAAAAACATGGTGTCCTTTTTGGGCGTATTTAATGAGGGTTCCTGCGCAACCTACTTCCACATCATCAGGATGGGCGCCTATAGCAAGTATGTTCATGTTTCCCCCCTCAATATCGTCAAACTATTGTCACCGTGGTTAAAGATAAGATCAATCACCGACATGAAAGGCTCAAAATCACCGAATAGCTGATGGTAAACCGGGTGTTTGAAATCCTGAAATATGACCTCAATTTCGTTTTTATCATAGATATCCAAATTCATATACCCCCTTCCACCCATTCCTGCAAAATACGTACCCGCTCCAAAGTGCTTTGTTATGGCAATAAGCCGTTCATCAGGGTCCTGAGGAAATTCTCCCAGATCAGAGGCCACATAGATTGGGGTATCTATTCCTAGTATGGTGGCAAGCCTTCTTACCACCTCTCCGTTCAATTGGGAGATAGACTGCCAGGAGTGGGAAAAAATACCCTCAAGGAAGTCCTCCAACATCTCATAGTAGGGAGCTCTTTTGTAATTCGACACCATTGCCTGCCTGTGTTTGTGCTGCCAGTTCACGTTGTCATTTATCGTCACCTCATGTATCAACTGCGGATATCTGTACAAGACGGGAACAGTGAGCCACTGCCAGCCCTGGGCCGTTTTTATCTTGTTCCTGTTCTGCCACTCGTTCTTCTTGAACTGAACCGTATCAAGCAGCACAAAGACATCCGCCTTGTCGATTTTGTCAAAATACCCCAACCACGGTAGGTATTGGGGTTGATGCACAGCAACAATCATTCTTTAACCTTGCAGTTAGGGTTATTCCCCTGTTTCCTAAAACCTTCAATCTTCCGTCACCCTCTCAAAGAGGGAAGCATAGAGGGCATCGATCTTTTTGACCATCTTTTTAACACTGTAATTACCAGCCATTGCCCTGCCCTTTTTCCCCATTTCCTCTCGCATCTTCTTATCATCTAATAGTTTTTTGATCGCAAAACTCAGGCTTTTGGAATCGCCAGGTTTAACGAGAAATCCGTTTTGCCCATCCTTTACCAAATCAGGGATACCACCAACATTGCTGGCAACAATAGGCTTTCCGGCAGCCATGGCCTCTACCAATACCCTACCCATCCCTTCGTTTAGTGAGGGAAGAACAAAAATATCCAGGACTTGCATGATCTCAGGAATGTCATCGCGCCATCCTAAGAACGTCACTTTTTCGGACACTCCCGTTCGAGAAACCTCTGATCTTACCTCCTCTTCTAAATCACCTTTCCCCACATAGACCAGGTGTATCTCAGGATTAGTCTGCCAAATCACTTCCATGGCCTTGAGCAAGTACAATGGCCCCTTGATCGGAAGCAACCAGCCAATGGTACCCACCACCAATCCTTTGGTGTTTAGACCAAGAGACGTCCTCTTCTCTTCGATATTGACCTGTGCCTTCATAAAACGAGTCACATCCACCCCGCTGTGAATTGTCACCATCTTGTCTGGTTTGGAAACAGAAAATGCAATATAGTCCTTTCTCTCCCCTTCAGAAAGGGCAACCATGTGATCAATAATAGAGGCTGTAGTCTTTTCTATAATCATAAAGAATCTGGTAACCAAAGGGCTGAAGTGACCAAAAAAAACGTGGCCATGGGGGGTATGGACAATGACTGGTACGCCGGCCAGCTTGGCTGCCCAGCAGCCCAGGATTCCTGCTTTATATGTATGAGTATGGACGATCGTTGGTTTCTCTCTGATCAATAGCCGCAATATTGAGAGAAACGCCAAGAAATCTCGAACAGGGTCTATCCTTCGCACCAAACACGGAATGGAGATGTCCTTTAGACCTCGTTTCTGAGCCTCTTTGATTTGTCTTTCAACAGACTGTATCTCCGG
>JADFWK010000265.1 GCA_015223015.1 Pseudomonadota bacterium | reverse complement strand
TTCAAGGTTCACCGTTCAGGGTTACATTTCTTTCGTTAACCTTGCTCGTAAGACTTTTCAGATTTTCGTTCAACCCTGAACCTGTGAACTCGTGAACGGTTACAGCCTTTTTGATACGTGGCACATTGAGATTAATGAGCCTAAGGATCATTAATGAGAAAACTCCATTTTTTAATTCATATTCATCTTCTCTTTGGGTCTTTGTGCCTTGGTGGCTCAATAGTCACGAGTGGGGAATAAAACCTATTGCTTTTCCAGAATCTCCCTTAACTTCTGAGATAACTGCGTAATATTAAAGGGCTTCTGGATAAAACCATTGCACCCCCGATCTAGTATCTCGGCTGCCTGGCCATCTATGCTGTACCCACTTGAGAGGAGGACTTTAATGTTAGGGTTTATGCCCTTCATTATATCATACGCCTCCCCGCCGCCCATATCCGGCATAACCATATCCAGGATGACCATATCAATCTTGTCCTCGTTTGCCTTATAGGTGTCAATAGCTTCTTTCCCATTTCTGGCCACGTAAACCTCGTAGCCAAGTGTCTGAAGAAGCTCCCGACTAACATCAATAATCACATCCTCATCGTCTACGAGGAGGACACCTTCTTTACCTTTGAGTACTTCTGCGGCGACTTCCTTCTGTTTTCCTCCTTCCGTATCTGAGGCTGGCAGATAGATACTGAAGGTTGTTCCCCGTCCCTTCTCGGAGTCTACATCAATGTATCCGCCATGGGCCTTGATAATGCCGTACACCGAGGCCAGTCCGAGACCGGTTCCTTTGCTCATACCCTTGGTGGTAAAGAACGGATCAAAGATACGCTCCGTGGTGTTTTTGTCCATGCCCATGCCCGTGTCAGTAATGGTTAGCAGGACATAGTCTCCTGGCTTCGGTGTATAGGGCTTACCTTTCATATCCCTATCCGCAACATTCACAGTCTTCAGGAAAATATCTCCACCACGAGGCATGGCATCTGCAGCGTTTACATACAGATTCATCAGCGTCTGTCTGATCTGCCCTTGATCTGCCTTTATTATATGCAGGTTTTCAGCAAGGTCTAGATGGACTGTGATATCCTTCTTGGTCATCGCAAAGGTGTCAGAAACTTCTTTCACCATCTGGTTCAGGGTAATGGGTTTGACCTCATACTTCCCCTCCCGTGCATATCCGAGGAGCTGCTTGGTCAGGGTAGACCCGCTCTGAACCTGCTGCTCAATGCCCTTTAGTCTTTTGTAGTGGGGATGACCGGAGTCAATGTCCATGAGCATTAACGAAGCGTAGCCCTGTATACCCATGAGGATGTTATTGAAATTATGGGCGATGCCACTCGCCAGGGTACCCAGGGCTTCCATCTTTTGGGCATGCTGGAATTGGGTCTCCAGTTTTGCTTTTTCTTCTTCTGCGCGCTTGCGCTCAGCTAGCTCTTGCTTCAGCGCCTCATAGAGCCGGGCATTCTCTATGGCAATAGCCGCGGTATTGGCCAAGCCTGCAAGTAACTGGAGGTCATTCTTTCCGAGGCCTTCAGGCACCCCAAGAGAATCCACATAAATAACTCCCCCAACCTTATCTTTGTACTTGAGGGGCACACACATAACGGACATGATATGCATTTTTTCCATGCTGTTGGAGAGGTCAGCCTTGTCCACGCTGCTGGTATCGGACATCATTACAGGTTTACCTTGCTGTATAGTTCTGTTAACGATCGTCCTGCTATAGTTGATTTTAGAAAAGAGGCCTTCTTTGTCCTCCATTCTGGTCCTTGAAACCGCCTCTTTCAAGATGCCGGTTTCCTGGTTTAGCAGTAATATGGCTCCACGATCGATTCTCTTCAAATGACTAAAAATCTGATCTACTACCTCACCGAGAAGCTCATCGATATTAAGGGATTGAGCAAAGATATTTGACACCTTGAGCAATAACTCCAAATTGCGGACATAGCTCCTGGTGCTATCCTTTACCAACAGGGGCGTGGTTGTATCAAAGAGCTTTCTCTGCACATAGACGGGATATGGTTGATTAGCTTTTTCCCTAGACAGTTTCTTTTGAAATGAGAGAAGCGTTTTTCCAATAAGCACACTGCTCTCTTTTGTGAGAGCCACTTCTTGGTCCGGCTCTATCTTCTCACCATCAACAAAAACGCCGTGCAAGCTGTTCAGATCTACAACAAAGAGCCCATCATCCTTTCTGAGAAACTTGCCATGATGTCGGGAAACCCCTCTATCTGAGAGACAGATATCGTTGTCAGTGGCTCTCCCGATGGTAGTGATACCATCATTCAGGTTAAAGGATGTGCCCTTATTGGGCCCGTCAATGATGTATACCGTGTTCAAGATTTCCTTCCATTCTTGTCCTGTCCAGAAGGGGTTCTACCAAGAAGCTTAAAAATCAATAGGTTAAGTTTCATTATGACGTGGCCTTGCATGTTTCTCGCTCAGAGCGCATCTTGACTCCACCTTGTTGGGGATAGTCCCTGTTTGGTCAATTGGCGATATGGGAAAAACCAACTCAAAGGAAAGGGATAGAGGCCCAAAGAACCCAAAACTGATATTCGACCGAGATGGCTCAGGTGAGCTCTCAATCACTGTTAAGCCAAAAACTTCCCCAGCCATTGATCATATTCTTCCAACCTCACGTACAAGCCAGCCAATACACGCTCCGTGACATTGAGGTTTATCACCCCTGATGTAGTCTCAAGGAGGAGCTTAGGATCATGTTTAAGCCCAATTCCAACCTTACGACAAGCAAGATTTCCCAATCTTACTAGGTTTAGGACGCTATCTTCAGCACTAACCTCTGGATCATGGTGCATTCTGGCTACATTGCAATAGACATCCGGGATATTCATGCGTCTCATGAGCCTTTCCCCCTGATAGGTGTGCATGGTTTCCAAGATATCATCAACGAGATCTTTTGAGATATCTTCTTGGGTTACTTCAGATCCATCCAGATCCTCGATTACCTTGAGGAGAAGCAGCTTTCCAGTGTCATGAAGCAGACCTGCCATAAATGCTTCGTCAACAAACTGATCCATACCCAGGTGACGTGAAAGCCAGCGAGCAGCATAGGCAACACCAAGGGCATGGCTCCAGAGCGGTTTGGCCCAGTAATCATATTTCTTTTTGTGAACGCGGTAGAGCTGCTTTTGGGTTACTGCCGTGACCAGATTGAAAATAGTCTTTCCCCCCAGACGCACGGTAGCCTCCTGAATGGTTTTGACAGGTTTCACACCAGCGTAAAAAACGGAGTTGGCCATTTTTAAGACGTCAGAGGCAAGTCCCTGATCCTTATGTATGATTTTGGAAATCTCAGCCAGGCTGTAATCGCCCCTTGTAACCTGCTGCTGGAGTTTCAGGGCGACTTGATTAAAGATAGGGAGTTCAATCTCTTCACGATCAAGTGTTTCCTCAATGAGCTCAATAAGGGATTTTTCGGCCATCAGATTTCTCCAATCAATCCGTAATTCTTCAATAGCCCAGGAGTTTGCGGGCCGCTTCCTCCTTAGGGGCAATAACTAGATACAGCACCCTGTTCCCTATACCACGTTTCTTAATTGTGCGCAATGGATATGCATCGATGAGGATGTTGATCTTAAAGTTTGGCGATCAACGAGATCTGAGCACACCACTTTAGGTGCCTCCCAAAACTATGCTAGTTCTTTGCGGATTCTCTATAAGTGGGTAGCTCTTCTTTCACCGTTCTTTGTGTAAATGTGAAAGCTTGCCTTACAAAAACCACGGGTTCTGTTTCACGTTTGATTTCAATGTGAGAATCTGAGGCCCCAGAACGCTCAAGAGTTTTGTGTGGGAAGGCGCGATAGTGATATAGTTTCACCGCCTGTGATCTGATTACGAAAGGGATTTCCTGGTCGTGCTGAAAAGGTGTGGAAACAGTCACTGTATTACGTGAAGGATGGGCGTGAGCGGTAGAACAGTTGTTCATGAAAGTGGAAGATTATAATGTTAGCAGTTTTCTCTTTAACGTTAACATCTCCTCTTCCAACTCTATAATCCTTCTATCCTGAGCCCTAACACGATTAATAAGTGTACTCATGATGGGCTTAATGCTTTTCGGTAATTCCGCAATTTGCCCTTCTAAATTCTCGTATTTGAAGATATATACCTCTGCATTTGTCTTCGCTTTTGCTGTCGCTGTCCTCGGAAGACCAGTCAAAAAGGAAAGTTCTCCAAGAATTTGCGGGGGCTCAATTTGGTTCAGAATAAAACTTCCATTGTCTTCCTTAGTCGATATTTCAACAACACCGTCATTTAAAACATAGAGGTCTCTTCCCATCTCCCCTTCTTGGATTATGATCTCTCCGGGTTTGTATGTTTTGCTTTTCATGAATATGTTCTCCTTTTCATCAATCTATGTGAGTGATGTTATAGGAATCACTTTCAGGTTCAAACAGCGTTGTATAGAGCCACCAAAAAATTCGCCGGGATGTTGGTCTCCTCTGAACTCAATACCGCTTTTCATGCTCAAGATCTTGTGCCTCCCAGTGTTTCAGGCCCACTGATCAATGATCCATTCCTTTTTGGTCGTCATCTCTGTTTTTGCGGACTTGTCATATTGTGGGTTAATGTCTTCATCCCTGTGAGTCCGATTCAGTTTTTCAAGACTGAATTGCACCCCGGCATCAAAATCAAAGAGCTTGGGGAAATCAGGCTCTATCAACCTGTCCAGAGCTACGAGCTTCTCGTTACTGACGTAAACAGAGTATCCTTTCTGTCCCCTTATGGTAACCAGCTTTTGGTCGTTCATATGAGTGGCTGGTGCCTTAGCGTCTTCTGGTCTCCTGAATTGCCCAGGCTGTTGTTGCCTAATGTAGCTGGCGTTTTCTGTAATTTTCATGTGATCTCACCATTGTTGCGAGATGTTGATCATTTGGAGAAATTGTATAAATAAACCCACTTCTGAGGGCAAGAAGCGGGTTTATTTGTTTCATTTGCTTAGCAACCCCGCTGCCTTATCACCTCAAGCTGATCTAAGTCGGAGGCTTTGCGTCCCAACCTTTCGGAAGGTTTGCCCTTCAGCAAAATCGCAACATTTTACAACAATTCATATAGCATATCGGCATCCCCAGAGAAAAACTTTAGTCTTTTCGATTTTTTTAGCGATAGCCTACCACCAAAGGGCTAGGTTTGGGTTTCCTAAAAACGGGCTACTAAGATAGTGGTATAGTATGTGGTTTGGGTTTTCTGAAGCGGATTCGGGTTTCTTAGGCAGAACAGGCCATATGGGGCCAAAGGAAATGCTCGTGCGAGATTTGTAGAAGTGCTACCTACTCTTTGTCCAGAACCTCTCTTATCTTATGAGACAGTTCTTTCATTCTAAAAGGTTTCTGGATAAAGCCGTTGCAACCGCGTTCCAGAATCTCGGTTGCCTGTCCATTTATGCTGTAACCAGTTGAAAGAAGGACTTTTACCTTTGGGTTGATTGTTTTTATCCTGTCATAGGCTTCACCTCCACCTACACCCGGCATAATCATATCAAGGATAACAAGCTCGATCAGATCCTTATGCTTTTCGTAAATATCTATTGCCTTTTGTCCACTCTTGGCTTTTATGACCTTGTGTCCCATTTTTTCCAGAATCTGTGTGCCAACATCGAGAATCATATCTTCATCATCCACGAGAAGAACAGTTTCTTTACCCGGTACAAACTTATCAGACCCTCTGCCTTCTTTCATTGCTTGCCTTTTTGAGGCTGGCAGATAAAGACTAAAGGTAGTGCCTTTACCCTTTTTGCTCGAGACAGAAATAGTACCACCATGGCTTTTTACGATCCCGTAAACAGAGGCCAATCCGAGGCCGGTGCCTCTGCCCATACCCTTAGTGGTAAAAAAGGGATCAAAGATGCGTCCTACGGTCTTTTTATCCATACCTGTGCCTGTATCGGTAAGGGTTAGTAGCACATAGTCCCCAGGCTTTATTTTGGAGGGTTTGCCTGTAATATCCTTATGGGTGGCATTCATGGTTTCCAGGAAGAGGTCTCCGCCTGCCGGCATGGCATCTGCGGCATTTACATACAGGTTCCACAGAATCTGCTCAATCTGCCCTTGGTCTGCCTCTATTGCAAATAGGTCTCTGGCAAGCTTCTGATGAACTTTGATCTCCTTTTTGGTCAGGCCAAAGGTGCCAGAGATTTCTTTCACCAATCGATTCAGACTCGTGGGCCTGATCTCATATCTTCCCTCCCTGGCATACCCAAGCAGTTGTTTGGTGAGTTTGGACCCGTTTTGAACCATTTTTTCAATATTCATAAGCCTATCATAATTCGGATCATTAGGGTCAATGTCCAGCAGGATTAAGGAGGCATTTGCCTGGATACCCATGAGAAGGTTGTTGAAGTTGTGAGCAATGCCGCCGGCCAAAGTGCCAAGAGCTTCCATTTTTTGTGCCTGTTGAAGTTGTGCTTCGAGCCGCTTTTGGTCAGACATATCGAGGAATGCCGTAAGTACAAATTCTTCGCCTGTGATCCGAATGAGTTTAGCGAACATGATTACGTTGAGAACAGAGCCGTCCTTGGCTTCGGGCTGGATCTCCAATCCGTCAAGTTCCCCTGATGCCTGAAGCTCTTTTAGAAACGCATCCCTCTCGCCCTCAGAGAAAAAGTGCAATTCCGAAAGGCTTTTTCCGAGGACCTTCTTTCGAGCGTATTGGGTCAGTTCACAGAACTTGTCGTTGACCTCAATTAATCTGCCCGTCTTCCTGTCGGCAACAGCAATAGCCTGAGGAGAAAGGTCGAACAGATTCCGGAATTTGACTTCACTTTCCTGAAGCGCCTCCTCTGCGTGTTTGCGCTCTGTCATGTCGTGAGTAATGACTACAGCGTGGGTCACATCTGATTTGTTCCCGTAGTATGGGTAATAGCTTACGTCATAATACTTCTGCTTTTTCCCAGTAAATTCAAACCACTTCTGGTCATGGGTCTCGTTGCCGGCAAAGCACTTATCTAAATAGGGCTTAATGACTCTTTTGAACCTCTCTTCTCCCCAGATTTTCGGCACGGTTTTACCAAGGACTTGCTCTCGCGATTTGTTATGGGCGAGGCAATATGCTTCATTCACAGCCTCGTAGGTATAGTCTCTGTTGATGAGGGTCATAAATTGTTTGGAGGTATTCACAATAAACTCGTATTTGCGCAACATTTCCAGCAAGGTCTTCCGCTCGCTAATATTGCGGATGATACCCTGGTATCCGAGAATACTCCCATCATCCGCTTGCCTCACAGTCGCAGTGAGCAGACAATCCATCTCTGTTCCATCTTTCTTGCGAAGTTTCACTTCAAAATCTTTGACCGAACTGTTTTTTTCTATCTCTTGCTGGAACCTGGCTCGGTCGGTGGGATTAGCATATATGTCTTGAGCCTTCAATTTTGTTAACTCTTTTCCACTGCAGCCAAAAAGATCCAAGAAAGATTGATTGACTTCAACATGTTTGCCTTCTCGGGTGGTGATATAGATAGCATCTTTGGACTGCTCAAAGAGATTTCGGTAACGTTCTTCGCTCTCGCGCAAGGCACTTTCCGCGCGCTTGCGCATGGTGATGTCCGTTACAGTCCCGAGGATAGTATGCTCTCCACGGTATGTTACCAATCTTGAGGTAAGCAGTACCTCAACTCTCTTACCCTCTTTCGTGATAAGCGCATATTCATAGGCAGGGAGCTCTTCGGCTCTCATGTGCCTGTTGAAATTTGCCTTTAATAGGTCTCTATATTCCGGTGCGATCAAGGTAAGGAAGTCGAAATCTGGGGAGTAAAACTCCTCCTTGGTATACCCTGTAATCTCTGCAGCTTTGTCATTGACATACACGATTTTGCCCTTCATATTGATAAAAATCATGTTAGGTGAATTTTCTGCAAGGGTCCTGAATTTCTCCTCTGATTCTCTCAACGTTTCTTCTGCCTGTGTGTGCTCGGGGGCCCCTGCTTCTAAATCGGTAACCCGCTGGCGCAGAGTAATCAATTCATCTACGAGTTGCTCTTTTGTCTTATCTTTATCTTTCATCTTTTACCCTGTATGAGGATGCGAGACTATGTGGCGTTTCTTGACCTGTCAAAACCGATACAGGCTTGATTTCTTATATAGTAAATATAAGCTAAAGTTGATTGTGTGTCAAAGGAAAAGAAACCACAAGATATGGGGGTATCTGTTGAAATATGGTGTGCAAGACCGATAAAAAGATACCAACGGGGGGGATGCAATCGTGATAGTGGATGAGATGGTGTTCTAAGCAAGGGAAAGTGGCAAACGAATCCTCGTGCACCTGCTCACCCATTATTCCAGAACTCCAGTATTCCAGTACTCCAATTGGGGCGAAGCCCCAAAGTTCTAATGGTGTCTCTTAAGAAAATCCAAGGCAAGCCGGGTGTATTCCTTGGGTTGTTCCTCATAGGTATTGTGACCACAGCTTGGAAGTATTGCAAGTTCTCCCTTGGGAAGGTGGCGATAAAACGCAACAGCCTGGTCAACGTCAAAGAGAAAACTCCTGTCCGGATACAACACAAGAGTAGGACACGCTGCCGATGGTAGTAAACCCCTCAAGTCAAAGATCCCTTTGCCATAAGCGCCGCCATATTTTCGGCATTGATTATAAAGTGGTTTAGCATGGTCCTTTCCATGCCAAGCAACAAATTTTTTTCTGAGGTCTGGCTCCAGATCTCGAAATGGTTTTGGAAATTTTTGTCGGTTGAATTCGGCCATAGTCATGGTGCTGAAGCACTGAGTGCTTGAAACAACCAGTGTCTTAACGAGGTGAGGATATTTGGTCGCAAAATCTACTCCTATTACTCCTCCTTCACACTGCCCCATGATATGAAAAGAATCAATATGGAGAAAATCTCTGAGTGTGGCCAGCTCTTTCACGCTCTCAGAGCGAAATTGATCCCCTTCATAAAATCCTTGGAAATCAGTGCCCTTTTCAGACTGTCCATATCCTCTTCTATCATACATAACTACCCTGTAACCCTTTTCCACCAGAGGTGGATATATATCGTGCCACATTTTGGTACAGCCAAAACCATGGTGGAGAAGTGCGATAGTCTCACCATCGCCATGAGTTTCGTAATAGATGTCTATCTCATTTATATTTGTGAAAGGCATTTGTTTTCCCTTCTATGCGGTCTCTGACAAAATCCTATGGGCTGGATTTTTCGGCGTTGACCCCCCGTTTTCTATTAAGGCCTCAACTGGTTCGAGGCCATAGGGCGTACCCTCCTCAATGGCTTTGAGCACTGTCCCGCCTCCGGTAAAAAAGAAATATTGAGCGCTATCCATAGCGGCCAGGTACAACCCGGGGCTGAGGTTCTTGAATTCCTGGAGGGTGTCCCCCCCGCCATAGAACTTTTGGGCTCGCCTGTTCTGATCAATAGTGCGGTCCAATTTTTCCGACCCTTCGTAAAAGTGCGGAGTGAGGCCCATAACCGCATTGACAAAAATGGTTTTTGCCGAGCCAATAACCTCTGCTACCCCTGTTGCATCGAATGATTCGGGAGGCACATCCAAGAAATAGCCGAACTGATCTCCTTTCTTGAAGTCCTTGATGCTGCGGGTGCGGTACTTGCCTTCCACCCGACCCTCTATGGTATCCGACTCGACCAGAAAAGGTAATTCGATCACCTTCTTGGCTACCTTGTCCAGGTTCACCAGATCCTTGGCTGCCTGGATGTCGGTTTCGCTTACCCCGCGCACGTGAATATCGTGTTTAGCGCACAGAAAGGTATTGTAAATAATTCCCCCCAGTATCAGGTGATCAACCTTTTTGTAGATTTGGTAGAGCGGGCCGATCTTGGTGTCATATTTGGCCCCGGCTACAACGGCGACAAAGGGCCGATCGGGTTCCAGCACGTGCTTCAGGTTGCTGAGTTCCTTCTGGAGAAGGAAACCGGCAAAGCTCGGCAGATGCTTGGTCACGTCAACCGTTGAGACATGAGCTTGCCACGAGCCGAAGGCGTCATTGACAAAGACATCGGCCAGGCCAGCCAGTTGCACGGCAAAGCGCTGTCGCTTCTCACCAGTGGCCTCCTCACCCTCGAACCAGCGCGTATTGGGCAGGTAGATGCCCCCCACCCGGTGTGCTAGGAGGTCCCTAATACACCAGTTGATGGAGGTGTCGATCTCTCTGATGCCCCATTCTGGATGGACTGGAAACTGGGGTACCACAAACTTGGTGTGCAATTTGCGCTCTAGATAATCAACAACTGGATGGACCGAGGTGTCATCGTCCACTTTGATGTGGCTGGTTTCTTTGTCTCGTGTTCGGCCCACGTGAGTCATGAGGATGAGCCGGCCTCCTCGCTCTACGATGTTGTAAAGCGTCCCCAGGGTGGCATCGATCCGGTAGGGGTCGTGGATTTCACCCTTCTTGACGACATTGTGGTCCACTCTGACCAGAACGAGCTTATCCTTTAGGTCAGCATTTTGTATGAGAGGTAAACGGGGGTCTAAGTCCGGTTCGCTCATGGCGGAGCTCCTTATTGGTTAAGAACGTCTCAGGTTAGTGCATGTTTCTTCGCATCAGTCGGCAAGAGACTTTTTATCTCTGTACCATAAATTTGCAAATATCCTGCCACAATTACCATGATGTCATAATATATTATATCAAACTACCATACTGCTGTCTGAGCTGTCCAGATCAGAAAGCAGAAACCCCAGGGTAACGTCAAAGTCCAGGGTATGGGTGTCTTTTTTTTTGGTTATGCCCTGTGACATGGCCCCTTACTGGGTCGATTGAAAATGGTTTATTGAGCCCTAAGCCTTAGAATCATAGGCTCCATCTATATAAACC
>JADFWK010000264.1 GCA_015223015.1 Pseudomonadota bacterium | reverse complement strand
CTCTCAAAATAGTACACCAATGCCAACAGGAAAAAGATGAGGATCCCACCAAGAATACCGGATAGCGCCAAACCCTTAATCCAGTCTATGAACCACAGCCTCATTGTCCTGGTATTGAAACCGTACCTGTCCTCAATCACAAAGGTGCTGTAAAGATCAAACGGAATGTCAAGCAGTTGAGCAATCAACGCAAGAATAGCGAAAAAGAGCAACCCCCCACCGATAAACCCGAGGTGCCAGGCAGTGATTTCTTCAACCAGCCAGGGCAAAAAACCAGTCAATACAATGGCAAGCAATACAGCCTGGTCAAACAATTTCGCAACAATTCCAAACCTGGTAGAATCCGCTGTATAGGCTGACATCTTGGAGAGTTTCTTTTCATCCACTGTACCCTGAAAAACTCGCGGAACATGGTTTCCGTGTCGGCGTAAGTGGGAGATATTAGCGAGGTTGAGGGTAAGCTGAAACAGGAATCGAAAAACAAAAACTAATAGGAACACAATAAGCAAGGTGTTCCATTGGATCATTTCTGGCCACCATACCGCGACTTACGCAAGCTTTTCATTTTTCCACCTGATTCCCGCTTCACACAAATCAACGATCCTGCAGTCTTGATGCCTCGGTCTTCTTGCTATACACACGGCCCTGCCATGGAGAATAAGGAGGTTTGAGAAGAGCCGCCATTTTTCTCTTGGAATTATCTCCATGAGATCAAATTCTACCTTTGTGGCATCGGTATTTCCCGTGAGACCGATGAGTTTACTCAACCTGAGAACATGGGTATCTACCACGATCCCAGGAATACCAAAGACCTCTGAAAGCACAAGATTTGCGGTTTTCCTGCCAATTCCCGGGAGAAATACGAGTGCCTCAAGGCTGGATGGCACTTCTCCATTGTACCTCTCTGCCAAAACAGCACTGAATGCCTTGATCGCTTTGGCCTTATTTCGAAAAAAGCCAGTGGGTCTAATCTCCTCCTCCAACTCACTGAGATCAGCCTGAGCATAATCTTCTGCAGAGCGATACTTCTGAAACAAGTCCTCGGTTACCTTGTTTACCCTTTCATCGGTACATTGGGCCGAAAGCACCGTAGATACCAAAAGCTCCAAGGGCGTCTTAAACGAAAGGGCGGTTCTGGCATCAGGGTATTCCTTTTCCAGGATGTCGATTATTTCCAGTGCCCCGTTCTTGTAGTTTCTATTTTCCACGTGTGTTCCTCGTATCAGGTGAGTCTCCCTCAAAGCGTTCACCTGACCAGACATCTGCACCTCGGTGATATCCCCTCTTTTCCCAGAACCCAGGGCTATCCTCACTGACGATCTTGATCTGTGAAACCCATTTAGCACTTTTGTAGGCATAGAGATCCGGAACGATAAGCCTGAGGGGGTAACCATGCTCCCACTTAAGCGGCCTCCCACCCCATTCCCAGACGAGTAAGGTATCCGGGCGCAGCAGGGTCTCCAAGGAAAGATTGGTCTCGTAACCACCAGGGCTGCCTATTACAGCATAGCGAGCCTCAGATAAGGGACGAGCCAATTCAAGGATCCGGTGAACTGGAACGCCTTTCCATTTATTACGTGGAACACTCCATGACTCTACGCAGTGAAAGTCCCTGACAATCTCAACTGCCCCCAGTGCTTGAACCTCCTGCAGGGTAAGGGTCAACGGTTTTTCCACCAGGCCGGTGACCTTTACGGTCCAAGATTCCGGCTCAATATCAGGTGGCGGTTCTGCGGTCCTTTCAGGCCATTTCTGAATCCAATGCTGACCAACAGGCAGATCACCAGCATTTTTACCCTTAATAGATGACACACAACCTCCTTGTTATCACATAGTTTTCAAGTAGAAATCCGACTCCAGAGGGACCGGCTTTGATTTCACCTCAGAGGGGTGCAGTTTAGTCCAACACCCCACGGCAATAGTTACCGGGAGAGCCAACCCGCCTTCGCTCTACGAGCTACGGCGCGGTCGCCCCGCCATCTTCAGTCGCGACGGAGCTTCTAGCGAAGGCCGATCATCCCTGCAGCCCCGCAAGCGGGATCTTCGCTTTGCTCCGACAAGCTGCGGGGTATTCTGGCGAAGGTGAATAAAAAATCGACAGCACAAACCCAAAAATCCGGAAACCACTGATGATACATGGTATGCGGTTTCACGGTGGGAAGTATATGAGAAAGAAGATGGGATGTAAAATAAAAATCTCAATCCCCTTCAATAACCTTTATGACCCGGTAAAGGGTCTGGTTCACCGGTGTTGGGATTCCATACTCTTTTCCCAGCTCAATCACTTTCCCAGCAAACATTTCTATCTCTGTCTTCCTTCTCGCCTCAATGTCTTGGAGCATCGAGGTTTTCCCATCTGGAGATAGGCTGCTGAGAAACAGATTCCAGTTTGTGATGTCTGCTTCTGATAAATGGACTCCGGCTGCTTGGGCAATGGCCATGACCTCCCTCATTGCCGATTCCATGAGCTCCCTGGCGTCACCTGACCTTTGAAAAACCGAATAGGGCGCACCCAACACCGCCGAAGCCTGATTGATTCCTGCATTGATCATGAATTTCCACCAGAGGGTTCGAATCATGTCCTCAGGAATCTCATACACAATCTCAGCCTGATCGAACAGGGATTGAACCCTTTTGACCCGCTCGGTAAAATGAATGTTTTCTGCTTCCCCAAAAAAGAGCTTCCCCTGTCGGGAAAAGCTGACACGATTACCCTGCCTGACTGCGTCAATACCAACCGCAACGCAATAGAGCAGCTTATCCATCCCATACACTGCTCCAATCTGTGCCTCACTTTCAATGCCGTTCATTACCGATAATATGAGGGTGTTCTCACCCACCCTGTTCGAGATGTCCTTGAGAGCCTCTTCCAATTGATGATGTTTGACAGCCACGAGTATGAGATCGGAGGGTGACCCCTTTTCTTCTGGTCTGATAACATTGAAAAAGTAGTGCCGTCCATTAACGATCAGACCCTTTT
>JADFWK010000263.1 GCA_015223015.1 Pseudomonadota bacterium | reverse complement strand
CGAGACCGTGCCTCCCATATGAGTATGAGATATATAAAGATTGGTACAAAAAGCGCGTTTCTGTCCGGCCCGGCATAACAGGTTTATGGCAGGTTGCTGGCAGAAGCGAGGTGATGTTTGAAGACATGATCCTGCTTGACCTGTATTATATATATAACAGAAGTCTTTTGATGGACATGAATGTTCTGCATGAGACCATGTTCGTAGTGCTGGGAAAACGGGGAGCACACTAATCAGAAAGTAGGAGGGTCGAGGGGTCACGTCTACACTCTTGACATAATAGCTCATAGCTGATGGCTCATAGCAAAGGCGGAGGGCATGGTGTTGGAGGTTTGAGGAGCGCTACGCCCCGATGGAATAGGAAAGACTACTGCATTCCACCCCAGTACGATAGTTCCTACCTACGGGGCAGGTGGGGCAGGCTTGAGGCTGGAGACGATTAAAAAAAGTTGTCAAAGAAAACTTGTTGAGAATTCCTCGGGTTATGGATGCGTACGCCGCTCTTTTCCATATCAGGGGAAAATCTGGGGGACGCTCTTAAATTTATAAGTTTCTTTCGAGATAGCACATATTTCTCACTTTCCTGCAAGTCATCTGTATTTCAACCCCGTAATTCCTGAGACAGAAAACGGCAAATGCATGGATAAATTCTTTGCTCTTGATAATGCAGAGAAAAATCGTATATGCTGTATGTCGTAACAACAAGCAAGTATAGATCTATTACGTTGCCGAGTTTACTGTGGCAGAAAAAGAGTATATAATTCCTTTGGGAGATGTATAAGCATAGATTTTTAGAAGGAGGCATTCCATGAACGTTATGGAAAGAAAAAATACTGATTTAGTTAAAGAATTTAACACGTATATTCGTGAGCATCCTGACTTTGCGGATCGTATTCCTAATAACGCCATTGTAATTATGCAATTAGAGGGCGATGAGGAGTTTAATAAGTGGGGTATTAAGTTAGCCAAAAGTCATGCGGAAAATGGCAGGCCTGTGATATATGTTAGGATAAAAAAGATGAAACCTATCCGTTCGCGTATAGAGGAATTAGAACTTCAGCAGCAAGTAGCCTCTTGAAAAGGGGGAATCTATGTTATATTGAGCGGTCAGGTCTTGAGAGGGTCGAGGGGTCGCGTCTACACTCTTGACATAATAGCTCATAGCTGATGGCTCACAGCAAGGGCGGAGGACAGAGGGCAGATGTCAGAAGTCAGAAGTCAGTGGACAGCGAACAGTAATTCGGGATCATCGTCAAAGGGGTCGAGGGGTCGCGTCTACACTTTTGACAAAACGAGAGATGATGGCAAGATGATTGCAGGGAAATCCCTTCACACCCAACATGAAAAAAGCTTAAAAAATCTAGTGGATTTGGTGCCTTGAACATCCATAGCTCCAATAAAAGAATTGTGTAGGAAATATCTTCCAAATAGAAAGACAAAATCTACAAGTAGTTAGTTTTATTTTCTTGGATTTGCCTTGGCCTTTCTGTAGGAATCTTCCTCCATTTCTATCTCTCACCCCGGTACAGTCGTTCCTCCTTACAGGGCAGGCAGAGCCCGCGGAGCCACCCCAGTTAAATAGCTTCCGATTTAACGGGGCAAGGCAGAGTTTTTGAGCAGATTTCCAGAAATCTGCTCAAACCGCCATCCCCTTGGACGGAAAATCAAAGCCAAATGCTTTACCCATTTCAGCTCAAGGCCCCAGTTAAATAAAAAAGCAGTTTAACGGGGTAAACACTTTTGGGTAATTTTGCCCAGAAGACATCATTGGGCAAGCATGCTCGATCTGCAGTGAGAGGTGGCATTTATGGTGAAGGAAGTTAGGTTTGCAGTAATGTTGACCCCGGAGGATAGATACCGTCATCACCACGTCCGATTTAAGAGAAATATTCTCAGTTTTGTTGTACAATATGAGACTAAAGTGGAAGAGAAGTGGCTCCCTGTGGTAAGATATGATACCCGACACGGCTTTGCCCATCGGGATCTCTTAGATAAAAAGGGCGAAAAACAAAAAACGCCTGTTTTTGCTAAAGATTACAACGAGGCCTTAACATTTGCTGAATATGATATCAGATCCAACTGGAGAATATACAAACAACACTTTTTGAGAGGAGTGTGACATGGAGACACAGAAAAACGAGTTCTTTACGAGGAATTCCGAACTGAGTATAGAGTTTAGTAAATATGTTTTGGAACATCCTGAGATGGACGACGTTCTCACGGAAGAAACGGTAGTTGTGTTTCTACCACAATTTGATGCAGAATTGACTGATTTCAACTTGAAAATGGCCAAGGAGATCGAAAGTGAAGGCGGTAGGGTGCTTTATGTGAAGGTAAAACAGATGGCTCCAAAGATTGCCTCCAGGTTGGTAGGGGTTGAGGTCGGGGGAAGAGATGGGGTCAGCCCTTGACTTGGAACATAGTGGGGCCAAAACTGAGGAAACTGAGCAGACGATTGGGCTGGTTGTATTAACAATTAACCTTTTGAGACCTTTTGCAACAAGTAGCCTTTGTTTCTTATTAACACCCTGTCCTTCGCTTCTATTTCCTCAATCAATTGCTTTATGTCATTCTGCGATGTAAGTTCGCCTACGTCAATCAGTGTGGAAATAATGTCTTCCAAATTGAAAACTTCAATTAATGATGTCGGTATCTATTACTACAATCACCTCTGGATTAACTCCCTAAGTCTTTTGGTTCGTTCCTCAAGCATTTCAGGTCCTAAGTTGCCGACTTCTCGTAAAATCCCTCTCGTTGCCAGTATATCTTTAAACTCAATTATGCCAACACCTGCCCTTTCAGATGCCTGCCCAAGGGAAAGATGACCTTTCCTAAGAAGATCTATCGCTATGTTTAATCTTAGGTCTGCCCTGGAACTGGAAACAAGGAGATTTCGAATGGCATCTCTGATAGCATCCTCCCGGTTAGCATACAGGCCCATTCGAATTAGAGACTCTAATTCAAGCTCAAAAAGGTTTTTGGATAATTTCTTCTTCATTGAGACCTCCTCACTCTAACTCATCAATTCGGGATTTAATCGGAAGGTTTCGGATTTAAGCTTTCAATCAATGCATGCTCAATTATCTCCATGTCATCTTCCCTCTATAGGCGTCTCGCGAACCTATGCTTATGTAGCATAGTTGGAATAGAACAACGAGAACCATTATGTCCGAAGGTATGGAATTCGTCAATAGGAAAGGACATAGAAAGAGGTCGGGCCATGTCAAGTAGCTGGCATTACAAAAGAAACGGTCGTGAAAAACAGAGGGGCCTGGTCTCAACATTTGACAGAATCTTGGGAGAAAAGGTAATAGAACACTGAATGTTGGCACTTTGTCCCTTAATGGTTAATGGGTAAGGAGAGGAAACCGCGTTGAATACATGGAGGAGGCACTGTAGTTTGAAGGGGGAATTAACAAGATGAAATCGGACGGAATAGGGATAAGATTGTATGCGACTGTACCGACAATACTATGCCTTTTGTTTGTACTTAGTAGCGCGGCATTTGGATTTTCCACACACAATACGACGGTATCCAGGACCTTTGACCCGGTTGAAGCCGCTGTGCGTGAGTCGATTACGGTCAGAGTCACTTTCACAAATTCAGAAGCCAATAACCTCCGGGGGTTTTACTATACGGAACAGATACCCCAAGGCCTCACAGTAGATACAGAGAGTATTGCTGTCAAGATTAATGACAACCCCGTTTCAAATTATATTTTCGAATCCGGTTCAGTTGGAGATGTCTACCCTGGTTATATTCCACACCGGTGGGTTTTGGAGACACCGCCTACTTTTGCAGAGAATAATCCCATTCCCCCAAATTACACTGTAGAGATTGTCTATTCCGTCAGCTCGACCCAGGAGGGAACTTTTGACTTTGATGAATTCAACTGGGTTGGGTACTATCAGAATGCCGCCGAGGGAGAGAGAGAAGCCTTTGGACACAGCGAGGATGCTGATAAGCAAACGATAACCTTTCTGAACGCTACGCCGGTGGCCAACGACGACACCGCCTCAACGACAGAGGACACGCCAGTGACGATCAATGTAGTGGTCAATGACACGGATGCGGATGGGGAAATTGTTCCGGATTCGGTGCTCATAGTGAACGCACCGGTCTATGGATCGGTTTTCGACCACGGTGATGGGACAGTGACGTACACTCCCGATGCCGACACCAACGGCATCCATACATTTGGGTACACGGTCGGCGATGATGATGGAGTAAGGTCGAACGAGGCCACGGTGACAGTCACGGTCAAGGAGATCGTGGAAAGGCTGGACTTAGATCTCAAGATTAAGGAGTTAAAAGACGGCGCTGCCACTGAAGATGACGTTAAGGCTATGATCGAGCAATACATGGAGAGGCCGTAAGCGCAGAGCGCAAAGGGGCATGGGGCAGAGAGCAAAGGGCAGAGAGCAAAGGGGATAGGGCATAGAGCATGGAGCATAGCGCAAAGGGTGAGAGGCTAAAACTTGCAATTGCGGATTGATGTTTCTTAGAAAGTCAGATGTTTAGGCTTAGGGAGCATTGAAATTATGCTGCCACTCTCCTTTCCAACTCTTCCACTCTTCTTTCCAAATTTCCCAGGTCAGCTTTGACCACCACATGCTCTTCCCTTCTGACAATCACTTCGTAAAGTCTGTCGATCCGCTTGTTTGTCTCACCCACCATAGTTACCAACTCATCGCGCACGGTGTCGATCCGCTTGTTCGTCTCGTCGATCCGCCTGCTTTGCTCAACCAAGTGCATATTGATGTCAGCAAGTCGCTTGTCAACCGAATTGAGCCTTTCTCCAAGCACTGCGTGCTCGGATCTCATTTGCTCAAACTCAGGCAGAATCATCTCCTGCAAGAGAGACCTCAATGCTTCTTTGATTTCCATTCACTTGCTCCTTATTCTTAATATTTTGTGCTACTTGCAGACATGCGCACTACATTCCGTGTCGATTTATTTTTTCAATATAATCTAAAGACTTTTCTAACTCAAGGAAATAATTGGCAGGCAGAACAGAGGGGTGAAGTCTCAAAACTTGACAGAATAATAGGCACTTTGTCCCTTAATGGTTAATGGGCAATGAAGGGAAACCGGGTTGAATACGCGGAGGAGAAACTGTAGTTTGAAGGGGGATTAACAAGATGAAATCGTATGAAATAGGGATTAGATCGTATGCGACTGTACCATTAGTACTATGCCTTTTGTTTTTACTTAATAACGTGGCATTTGGGTTTTCCACACACAACACGACGGTATCCAGGACCTTTAATCCGGTTGAAGCCGTTGTGAGTGAGTCGATTACGGTCACGGTAAATTTCACGACCGAAGAAGTTAATGACCTCCGTGGCTTTTACTATACTGATCAGATACCGGAAGGGCTGACCGTAAATACCGTCAGGAAAAAACCACCGGGGTCAGACCTACACATTTGATAAAAAGGCAGGAAATTGATTGACAAAAATGGGGACCTGAAGATAAGGTTCAATGAGACCAACTTTCAAATAATGTTCCCAATACACCGCCAAAGTAAAGGAAACTTGAAATGATTTTTGAGTACTGCCAAAAAGTTATAGAAAAGGCTGAATACAAAAAACTCGAAGACGGGACATGGTTCGGTGAAATCTCCAGTTTCAGGGGTGTGTGGGCAAATGGTAAAACGGTTGAGGAATGTAGAAAGGAATTAATCACAGTCCTGGAAGAATGGATCATTCTTAAGCTCAGAGATAGGGAGCCTGTTCCAGAGGTAGAAGGCCTTAGACTCGAAATTACCGAACTTGCGGTTGCGCCGGAGATATCACTGATTTATTATTGCACGAAATACTTCGACAGGCTGGAATTAGCAAAGATGAATGGAGTGGAGCGTGATTAGGCATCTACTACTAAAGTGGAAATAAGGAATTGGGGATTGTATGGGAGAAAACAAAGGAAAACAAAAGGGCTACCTATTTGACATGCCACCCATGAGATGACTCACACTTATCACTTCTGCCAGTAATTCGTGTTTCATCCTCGTAGTTCGTCAGACAGAAATCGACAAATGCCAGGGAGATTTTACGGATAATTAGAGGCTTTACATGGGCGTCGGGGTATACTAAAATATAGATTTTATACTGCTTCTCAGTTGTGACTATGCCGTCCAGTCCTCCCTTTTGGTGGGAAAGCTTGGCATAAGGAGGCAATCTAATGGAGCAAACATTATCAAAAGTCAAGAATCTGGAAAAATTCATTCAGAAACACGGGGAAGACGCTTTTATCTCGCAGACGATCTCCAAGATGCTGGCTTATAGAGTTCAAGAATACAAGGAAGAGATTAAGAGATTAGACAAGGCATTAAGAAAATTTGAGTGGACAGTGGATACCTTCCCCAACCATATTCATTTGCCGGATAGAGAAAACATTACCTCTCAATGATAAGGATAGTGGCGGATAGGAGCAAGTGGTGGGTCATGGTTTGAGAATCAGTTCTTGTATGGTGTGGCGTTATCAGTGTCACCTGGGTAAATGATCGGGGTGGCAGCGGTACAGCCTCAGGAACCACCACTTGGACAATCTCTGCCCTTCCCCTCCAGTGCGGTGACGACAACATCATCACAGTAACGGCATCTCTTGCCGTTACTGTGATGATGATCTCCTTGGAGGAGCGAAAATTATCAATCAAGTGCCAGGCTGTTTTTTAAGGCTTGATCAACTTGTTTCATAACATCGTTTGAGAGTGTCGTTATCTTAGGGGTAGCCAGCCTCTTTTTATCAATGGTTCTTATCTGCGACAAATTGACAATTGAATGCTTTTTTAACCCCTTATCCTTCTTGATAGCAACGCAGATGGGATAAGATGCCTTTTTCTTTGAGTATTCGGTGATTACAGCTACAATGGTAGTTGGTGAGTAGATATTACCAATGTCATTTTGAATCACAAGTACGGGCCGAGTTTTCCCTGTTTCACTCCCCAAAACCGGATCGAGGTTGCCATAATAGATATCACCACGCCTAACTTGAAGGAAATTCATAGGTTGACCTCATTAAAGATTTTCGGCATCAATATGCTCGAAATCCTTTGAAATCTCCAGATTCTCTTGTGCCAGATCCAGATAAGCTTGCTTCATCTCTTCCTCAAACATCCTTTTCTCGGTTTGTTTTATCTTTTCTTCAATGGATTCTCGAACCAAAACCGAAACCCTTTTTCCTTGCAAAGCAGAAACTTGGAAAAGCTTGCTCTTAAGTTCCGAAGAAATCTGAATATTGAGTCTGGCTTTTTCAGATGGTAGATTTTGCTGCATATGTTATGCCCCCTTTTGTGGATGATTTTTTTACACCAATCTTTTTATCAAAAAATAGACTCAAAGTCAAGGAAGAAGATCTGTCAAAACTTTAAGGTGCTTCTATCATGGTCGGGGGTCGGGCCAAGGCAATCCATTGTTATCAAGGCATAGACAACATAAT
>JADFWK010000262.1 GCA_015223015.1 Pseudomonadota bacterium | reverse complement strand
GAAAAATCGAGTCACTCCCGCGAAAGCGGGAGTCCATAATAAGTTGAAATAACTGGATTCCTGCTTTCGCAGGAATGACAATAAAGCATTTAATATCAATCAGATATACTATCCGTCATACCCGCGAATGCGGGTATCCAGACGTCAAAAAGACTTTTTGCGAGTTTGCTAAAGTTATAAGTGCCTAGAGTTTAAATAGAAATAGTTAGTGCCTCGATCCGAGGGGAACGTAATACTTTGTTCCCTTTTCCATTTTCTCTATTTCAAGGATAAGGTTATCGAAATCCGATGGTACATGAACAAAGTCTATCTCAGAGGCGTTAATCACCAAGAGAGGGGTCTCCGTGTAGTGGAAAAAGAATTCGTTGAAGGCCTGATTTATCTGGTCCAGGTAGCTAAGATTTATTGATTTTTCATAATCCTGACTCCTCTCTTTGATCCTTTCTTTCAACACATCGGTTCTTGCCTGCAAAAATATTACGAGATCGGGCTTTGCAATCTTAACCTTCAAGAGGTTGAATACCTGTTCATACAGGTTGAACTCCCTGTCATCCAGGTTTAGCCGTGCAAAGATTCTGTCCTTGTCAAAGAGGAAGTCTGATATGACTACTCTTTTGAAAAGGTCAATTTGATTTATCTGCTCTTGCTTTTGAAAGCGCCTCAGGATGAAGAAGAGTTGCGTCTGAAATGCAAATCTTTTTGGGTCCTTATAGAAGCTGGCAAGGAATGGATTGTCCTCAGCATCTTCTAAGATAGTCCTGCCATGTACCCTTTCAGCTAACAAGAGGACTAAGCTGGTTTTGCCTACGCCTAATGGACCTTCAACAGCTATATAGTTTTTTTCAAACACCGCCTTGACTCAGTTTACGGATTCAAGAGCTTCATAACACTGAGCTTATTATGTGTCAAGATATTGTCTGATGTGCCGCTAGGGTAACGTCAAAGTCCAGGGTATGGGTGTCTTTTTCAGGCGCGAAGAAGAACATACGCCTTTGCCGGCTCATAGTGGAGATGGAGGCGGGCGGGCCGACTAATCTAAACTATGTGGGGGTATAACCCTACACGACACTTTGGTTGAGATGTCATTCTGAGTGATCCCGCAAGGAGGGAGAGCGAAGAATCTACGATTTGCGGGCACATACTAGAAATAGAACCTAGATTCTTCGTCGCCTCGCTCCTCAGAATGACAGAGTGTGGCTCCTCAGACCTGTCCTTGAGCCAAGCGAAGGAACTACAAAGTGTCGTTGTAGGCATAGTCCAAAAAAAAGATACCCATACCCAAGAATAGGTGGAAAAATCACCAGAGTTATATTTTACAATGACGCGGTGTTCTGATGTGCTGCTAGAGCAGAAGTCAACCCGATGTATTCATCGATTGAGAGGGTTTCGGCCCTCCGTTTGGGGTCGATACGGCATTTCTTAAGCGCTTGGTCCAGTGTCTCTCTTGAAACAGGCGCCAGACCCCTTTCAAGGGAGTTAAGGATTGTCTTTCTCCGGTGACTGAAGGCTGCCTTAACAATTCTCTGGAATAGGAGCTCGTCCTCTGCCCGAGATGGATACGGTTTTTCAAAATCAATCTCTACAACCATGGAATCAACCTTTGGTTTTGGGTAGAAGGCATCCCTTTTAACTCTCATAAGGGGGGATACGTGGGCACAGTATTGCGTTATGACACTCAGGGCTCCGTATTCCTTTTTTCTGGGACCGGCAGCCAACCGCTGTGCGAACTCGTATTGAAACATGAGGATTGCGGTTTTGATGTAGTTCCTATTGTCCATGAGTTTTTTCAAGAACGGAGATGAGATATTGTAGGGAAGATTGCCCAATATCTTGAGCTTTTGGTTGAACGTATCATAGATCTCTTTTACCGGTAGTTTCAGCACATCCTCAGCAACCAATGTTATTTTTTCCTTTTCTTTCAGGGGCAATCTTTCCTTTAGTATCGCTATCAGGAGTGGATCCTTCTCTACCGCTACCACATGAGAAACGTGGGCAAGGATTGGGATCGTTAAGGCTCCGAGACCTGCCCCTACCTCGATAGCGACATCGGTATTAGTGAATCGCGCCTGGGCAATGATTTTATCTGCTATAGAAGGATCTTGCAGAAAGTGCTGCCCGAGCCTCTTGCGTGGTCTAATGCCTGATTTCGCTAACAGGGCCCTAGCGGTGTTCAGGCCTTGATGAGCTTTCTTGATTTGCGCCATGCAATGAAGGCCTTAAGAAAGTAATGAAAGATAAAATAGGATGGTACTGCCCATATGATGCCCAAGGTGAAACCTCCCATAAGGAATACTGCTGCCACCTTTCCACCGGCACTCAGGGTTGCTGTTATCATGTGGAGGAATTGTTCGGTGTGAATCGTTTTTATAACGGGGGATAGTATCTCTGCATTGCGATCGAATCCCAAGATGAATGAGCCTAACTCGTAAGCATATCTGTAAAGAGGATATATAGTTACAGGATTACATATCAAGGTGCCAGCTGCTGCAGTTATCTTGCTTGCACTGAAGGCGAGGGCTAGAGCCACAGCAGCAAGGGCATGGAAAGGGATAATAGGCAACATACCGGCAAATATACCAAGGGCCATACCCAGTGCCAATTCATGGGGATCCCCTCTGAGTCTGGTGAGCCTGAGATAGATGTACCGAAGCCGACGAGTAATTGATTCTTTAACCATTTTTCACAGGTATTTGTTACGACTTTCACCGTAACTCAATAAGTTGAGGTAAATTATATTTGTGACTAATCACTGGATTCCTGCTTTCGCAGGAATGACACATACTTACACTCTATCGTCATTCCCGCCTACGTGGGAATGACGATGAACCTCCCCGCAGCCCCGCAAGCGGGATCTCCGCCATGATTCCGGCGGACAAGTCCGCTTTGCCCCGACAAGGTGCAGGGTATTCTGGCGAAGGCGAATAAAGCATTTCATATCAATCAGATATACTATCCGTCATACCCGCGAATGGCAGGTATCCAGACGTCAAAAAACCTTTTTACGAATTTATCAAGTTTAATGGTTTCGTGAAAAGCTCCATTATGCCAACGCGTCGGCATTATAATGGAAAGTAACCTGCGCTTTTAATAAATGTGTTTTTTCTATCAAATATCAAATGATATGAAGTACTTACAACG
>JADFWK010000050.1 GCA_015223015.1 Pseudomonadota bacterium | reverse complement strand
TATATTGGTTAGAGAACGGGTAGATAACTACCTCTATCCGGCCATGCCAATTTTCTCAAGGCGCTATCTATAAGCCTCAAGGGATGTGGTCAAATATGTGGAGTTTAGATGAACCAGACGGAGACTCCCAGGGCTTCAGAGGTGTAAACCCCACATATTTTGACCACTGCAAGATCCGGTGGAATTTTTTTTGAGATATCGCCTTTCAAGAACAGCCATGACCTCCTTTAGAGCGTGGACGATTACTCACTATGGTTCATACCAACACTTTTGAACGATACTCAGGAATAACCCTGTTTAGGGCCAAGAGACCACGGTGAGCAAAAAATACAATAACATACTCGATACAATTGGAAACACGCCTATTGTGCCTATACGGCATCTTACCAGTAACCACAAGGTTACCATAGTTGCCAAACTTGAGTCTTTCAATCCGGGGGGGTCAATCAAAGATAGAATAGCTCTTTCCATGATTGAAGAGGCAGAGAACAGTGGCAACTTGACCAAGGATAAGATCATTGTTGAGGCCACGAGCGGCAACACCGGAATAGGCCTTGCCCTAGTGGCTGCTACTAAGGGTTACCGGGTGCTGCTCACCATGTCTGATTCAGTGAGTGAGGAAAGGAAGAGAATTCTAAAGGCACTAGGGGCAGATCTCAGGTATACTTCCTCCCGTCTCGGCACCGATGGTGCTATTGAAGAGGTGTATAGTCTGGTCAGAGAAGAGCCAGACAAATACTGGCTGGCAGACCAATTCAACAATGAAAGCAACTGGAAGGCCCATTATGACGGAACTGCCCTTGAGATTTGGGAACAGACTGAAGGAAAAGTGACCATGGTGGTGACTGCTATGGGCACTACCGGCACGGCAATGGGTGTTTCCAGAAAACTCAAGGAACTCAATCCAAGAATCGAGGTAGTCGGGGTCGAACCGTATCTGGGTCATAGTATCCAGGGAATGAAAAACATGAAGGAATCTTATCAACCTGAAATATTCGATAAGAGCCTCCTGGATCGCATTGTCTATATTGAAGATGCAGAGGCCTTTGAGATGACACGGCGGCTTGCCAAGGAAGAGGGGATATTCGCGGGCATGAGCTCTGGAGCAGCCATGGCCGCTGCTCTCAAAATAGCCCAGGAAATAGAAGAAGGCCTGCTCGTAGTGATCTTGCCTGACGGTGGAGAACGATACCTGAGTACCACGCTCTTTATGGACAGAAAGAAGACTGGCATCATCCTCTTCAATACCATGACCAGGCAAAAAGATGCCTTTATTCCCATCAATGAGAACACAGTGTCTGTGTATTCATGTGGACCAACCGTATCAAGATTCATCGGCCTTGCCGATTGCAGGAGGTACGGGGTCGCTGATCTATTGAGACGGTACCTTGAGTTCAGGGGTTTTACGGTAACCCATATCATGAACATAACCGACCTGGATGACAGGACAATTCAGGGAGCTGAGTCTGCAGGGGAGGACGTAAAAACCTTTACCGAGAAATATTACAGGGAATTCTTGAATGATATGGATGCCCTGAGAATCAAAAGGGCAACCAGTTACCCTTTGGTTAGTCAACATGTTGAGGAAATGATAGATATCACTCAAAGACTCTTAGAAAAGGGCTTCGCCTATGAGCGGTTACGCTCTGTGTATTTCGACATTTCCCGGTTTCAGCACTATGGTAAACTTTCCAGGGTTGATTTAGATAAAATGAGGGTCGGGAAAACAGTTGACCTCGATCAATATGAAAAAGACAACCCACGAGACTTTACCCTGCTTAAGAGGTCAAGATTGCATGAACTCAAAAGAGGAATCTTCTTTCCCACGAAGTGGGGCAATGTCCGACCCAGCTGGCACATAGAGTGTGCTGCCGTGGCCATGAAATCTTTCGGGGAGACCTTTGACATACAGACTGGAAGTATGGACCTCATCTTTCCACACCATGAAAATGATATAGCTATATCAGAGGCCCTTACCGGTAAGCCGTTAGCCAACTACTGGGTTCACAATGAACTGGTAAAAGAAAAAAACCATCCTGAAATACCCCAAGAAAAGGCGCTCACCCTCAGAGACGTCTTCAATAGGGGATATACCGGAAGGGAAGTTCGATTCTGGCTCATCAGTATGCACTACCGCAAGGCAATGGATTTTTCCTGGTCAAAGCTTGATGTGGCAAAAAAAACAGTGTCCCGGCTAGACAGGTTCGTTGACAAACTCCGCACCTGCCAAAAAGGGCCGGTCATAGGTGAAATTGATCAATTGATCTATGATCTCAAACAGAAGTTTGTAGGGGCAATGGATGACGATCTGAATATCTCGCAGGCCCTGGCAGCACTCTTTGACTTTATCCACAACATCAATCGTATCATAGATTTTCAGGGTCTAGATCTGTCTGATCGCACAAAGATCGAGGATGTTCTCTCCGGGCTTAATTCAGTGCTCATGATCATGGATCTAGGAGAACCAGAACCCTCTCAACAAATAGAGGAATTAATAAGGGAAAGGGCCGCCGCTCGGCAGAAAAAGGATTGGGCACGGGCTGATCACTTGAGAGATGAGCTCAAAAAACTAAGGGTTGAGGTGACTGACACAAAAGATGGGACAACCTGGCGAAGAATTAAAGAAACGTGATAAAGGAGAATATGAAGTATGGTGGCGGAGAGAGAGGGATTCGAACCCTCGGTGGAACTTTCGCCCCACACTCACTTAGCAGGCGAGCGCCTTCAGCCAACTCGGCCATCTCTCCGCAAAATTTTTTTTACACGATTAACAAGATTTACATCATTTCTCTGTATTATTTATGTCCTCACCTTCCCTGCCCGCCCGCCTCGCCTTGCGGACTCGCATGGCGGGCAGGTCTTTCCCGTCTAAAGACCTTCTTGCTACCAGCCACTCGTGAAATTTAGCAATGCTAAATTTCCTGGCGGAGGGAGTAGGATTCGAACCCACGGTCCCTTTCGGGACAACGGTTTTCAAGACCGCCTCCTTCGACCACTCGGACATCCCTCCATTACCCTTTTTGTATATCATAACACAAAAACTCCGTCAAAAGTTTTCCGATAACCAAACTCCCTTGATAAATAAAGGTGGTTTATCTCCTGTATGTAATATAATCTAACATTATCTTGACAAATTATCTTACATGGGCTATATTCTTTACACAAAGATATTTTACAGTATGTCGATCACAACAAATAAGTATTACACAAGGAGAAGATGATGGGTAAGATTGGTCATAGGATAAAGGAATTGAGAGAGCAATTGGGAATGAACCAGCAAAAACTCGCTGAGCTATTGGAGGTTTCACGGCCAGCGATTTCTCATATAGAAAATGGAGAAAGAAAAGTTTCTGCTGATGAATTAATAAGGCTCTCGGAAATTTTTAATCTTTCTGTGGAGAGTTTACTGGATCTAAGAAAGGAACCAGAGGTTATTCTAAAGGGAAGTAAGAAAAAGAGAGGACAGAGGCCTCAAATTAGAATCAGTGTTCCCCAAAAGAATCTAGAGAAATTCAAGGCAGTTCTTCTTTACATCCTTAACAAGGTTGGTTCAAAGCCAAATATAGGAGAGACTGTAATCTATAAGCTTCTCTACTTTATTGACTTCAATTTCTATGAAAAACATGAAGAGCAGTTGATTGGCGCAACATACATTAAAAATCGCTATGGACCAACTCCTATAGAATTCAAAAAGATAGTTAATAAAATGATCAAAGAAGAGGAAATCGAAAAGGTTGAAAGCAAGTATTTTGAATATCCCCAAACCAAGTACTTACCTTTGAGAAGAGCAGACCTCTCTCCATTAAAGGCTAAGGAGATTGAAACAATTGATGATGTCTTGAACAGGCTTTCTGATATGACTGCTACTCAGATAAGTGAATATTCTCATAACGATGTCCCCTGGTTGACGACAGAGGGTGGAGAAGTTATTGAATATGAGTCTGTTTTTTACAGAACGCCTCTCTACTCAGCAAGAGAATACGATGAAGATATTCTTTGAAATCTCCCGTGTTCCTGAATTCGACAAGGATATGAATAAGCTTCTCAAAAGATTCAAAACCCTCGAAGATGACCTAAGAATCTTTATAAAGAACGAGTTGAATCTTTATCATAGACTGAAAATTGACAACAAGGGAGTTTTTCAGGTTCCGGGTTTAAAGATTGAAAGCCCCAAGATCTACAAAGTGAAAAAATTCGCATGCCGCTCCCTCAAAGGCAAAGGGGTCCGATCAGGTATCAGGGTGATTTACGCCTATTTTGAGGAACGGGATAAAATTGAGTTACTTGAAATCTATTATAAGGGCGATAAGGAAACTGAAGATAGGGAGAGGATATTGAAATATTACGCTTGTTGACCGAGCGAGGCGAAAAGCCATATTTGCCAAGGCACAATTGGTTTTTCGAAATCCCTAAGAGATTCATTTTCTTAGAAAAAGGAGTCAGACCCATTTTCCATTGGACACATTTTGTACATTTACCGGACAGCGGTGTTATGTAACGAAGAAGTAATGAAATCAGCATATCCCCGGGCGCCAGTCAAAATTGCAGATTACCAGAAGGCCGGGCGAAAAAGAGGGGAGGGTAGAAGACAATTATCGGGCGATCACTGTGTAACTCCTCTTAGAGCAAGGAAAAGCAGGGTCCCCTTTTTAGGAGAAAATCGATTTTGGTTGTGAGACGGATAAAATCCCGGCCCTGAAAATAGCCTGCCAATGGCGCTTCAAAAAAGAGGATATTAACAGGTGGGTGGAAAAACAGAGAAAAAACTAGGCTTGGGGGTCAAAAAATGAATTCGGCAACTCAAACGTGGCAGCATCCCGGAGGTAAATTC
>JADFWK010000261.1 GCA_015223015.1 Pseudomonadota bacterium | reverse complement strand
GGCTCATCATGGTTTGGCGTTCAGATTTTGATCCGGTAGAAACCGAGATATATCAGAAACGTCTGACAAAGGTAACCTTTCTGGTGTTGATCGTGTTTGGGGTTTTGTTTGTACGGTTGTGGTTCTTACAGATCATACACGGTGCCCTATATAGGACAGAATCAGAGAATAACAGAATTGATTTGCGGGATGTTATACCCTTTAGAGGTTTGATTTTCGACAGGAATGGTCACCTGTTGGTGGATAACAGACCCTCATTTATCCTTGGTGTGATACCAGAGAATATAAGCAACCTTGATGGTTTGCTAACAGATCTATGCAGGCTCGTGGAGATTGACCGTGGAGCTGCAAAAACAAAGATACAGGATGCCCTTCAGGGGAATCCCTTTAGATGTGTTTACCTCAAAAAGGGTCTTACGAGGAATGAGCTGGCCAGAATTGAGGCTCATATTCTGAACTTGCCTGGCGTGACCATCGAAGTGAAGCCCCAAAGACACTGCATTTACGGGACGCTCGCTGCCCATCTCATTGGTTATCTTGGGGAAATTGATAGAGAGCAACTCGGCAGGAAGGAATATGACAAGAACAAACTCGGCGATTTTGTTGGAAAATGTGGGATAGAGAAAAAATGGCACAGGTATCTGAATGGCACGAGGGGTGGGCAACAGGTCGAGGTCAATGCCTCTGGCCGAATACTGAAAGTGCTCTACCAAAAGGAGGCAGAGCCAGGAGCTAATGTTTTTTTGACGATAGACAAGGATCTTCAGATGTTGGCAGAAAACTCCCTGTCCAACAAAGTTGGTGCTATTGTTGCCATGGATCCACGGAGCGGCGAGATACTCGCTATGGCAAGCAGCCCGACATGTGACCCTAATGACTTTGCTAAAGGGATGGATAAGAGAGTGTGGGAGCGTCTCGTTTCTAATCCTTACTTTCCATTGCAGAATCGGGTAATATCAGGACAGTATCCACCAGGCTCTATTTTCAAGATCGTTGTAGCCTTGGCAGGATTAGAGGAAGGGGTAATTGATCCCTATGAAAAGATTTTCTGTGGGGGGAGCTATACGTTTCAAGGAAGGGAATATCGCGATTGGAAAGAGGGAGGGCACGGGTCTGTTGATTTGCACAGGGCCTTAGTGGAATCATGCGATGTGTACTTCTATAAAATGGGCCAGAAGATAGGTATTGACACCATTGCAAGATATGCCAAGAGGCTTGGCCTTGGCTGTAACACGGGCATTCAAATAGGAGATGAACAACCAGGGCTTATTCCAAATAAGGCATGGAAGTTGAAACGGTGGCATGTTCCGTGGCAGGATGGAGAGACACTGTCTGTGGCAGTAGGACAGAGCTTTGCCCTCATAACACCGATTCAGCTTGTAAGATGTGTTTCGGCACTTTTCAATGGCGGCATTCTTTTCAGGCCCCGCGTAACCAAACGGGTAGAAGGAGACGGTAACAAGACAATCTTTGAGTTTAAGCCTGACATATCAGGCTATTGGGATCTGAATGAGGAGAATATGGAATTGGTCAAAAAGGCCCTGTTCGGTGTAGTGAATGAGCCTCGTGGGACAGGATGGAGGGCACGGTTGCCCCGCATTGGCGTAGCCGGTAAGACAGGAACTGCCCAAGTCATTGCCTTACCAAAAGATAGGGAATCGGTAGAAGAAGAAGATATTCCCTATAGGTTTAGGGATCATGCATGGTTTGTGGCTATTGCTCCGGCGGCTGAGAACCCGACAATAGCAGTGGCCATTCTTGTGGAGCACAGCGGTCACGGTGGGGCTGTAGCAGCTCCAATCGCGAAAAACATGCTCTCAGGTTACTTGAAGCAGTGAGGCTCTGAGGCTTTGCCCCAATTGGAATATGAGAGCAATCCCGCCGGATATAGGCGGGACCGGCACCCCATTCGTTGATGCTATACCAGTGGTGACAAAAGGGATTCTTGGAAGGGAGTGGCGTAAAAGGAGTAGTCAAGGAACATGATCGATCGCCGATTGATAGATAACTTTGATTGGATACTGTTAGCTGTGTTGATAGTCTTAGGGCTACTGGGTGTCTTTAATCTGTACAGTGCCACCTATTCAGTTCGGTCGCTGGGTGGAGGCCAGATTGTTGTAAAGCAAATCTGTTGGTACGCTGTTGGATTTTTGATTCTTCTGTTGATGACAACCTTTGACTATCATATTCTGAGTCGGCTTGCCTATCCATTGTTTTTTGTCTCCCTGATTTTTCTGGCAGCTGTTCCGGTGATAGGTACGGCTGCCCATGGTTCTCAACGCTGGCTGTGCTTTGGTTATTTCTGTGTTCAGCCCTCGGAGATGGTTAAGGTATCTCTCATTGTGGTACTTGCCAAATATTTTTCTGAGACAGAAAGAACGGGAAACTACCGGTTGAGAGATCTCCTGAGGCCGCTTATCTTGACTGCCATACCGTTCATAATGATAGTCTATGAGCCTGATTTAGGGACCGCTTTGATGCTGGTCATAATATCGTTCTCGATTATTATGTTTGCTAATACAAACTGGAATTCAATACTGATTTTTCTGTCCGCTGCTGTTGTTTCGGCACCCTTCTTCTGGATCAGCCTCCAGGGATATCAGAAAAAACGAATAATAGCATTCTTGAGACCCGATCTGGATCCATTGGGTGCCGCCTATCATGTTACCCAGTCTAAGATTGCGATAGGCTCAGGGCTCTTTTGGGGGAAAGGTTTTCTTAAAGGGACCCAGACACGATTACATTTTCTGCCCCAACAGCATACCGATTTTTCCTTTTCCGTGTTGGCAGAAGAGTGGGGGTTTTTAGGCTCGGCTGTCATTTTGTTCCTCTATCTATTTTTGATACTGTGGTGCCTCAATATAGCCAGAAACAGCAAAGACAAGTTTGGCACCCTTGTTGTTATAGGGGTTTGCGCATTGCTTTTCTGGCACCTTACGATAAATGTCAGCATGGTAACCGGACTGCTGCCCGTCGTAGGAATACCATTGGTCTTGTTTAGCTACGGTGGATCGTCTCTCATTTCCACTATGGCCGCCATGGGCTTGATAATGAATGTGAGCATGAGGCGGTTTATGTTTCAAGAATGACCATAAGAAAAGGTATTCTCCTGGCGAGCACGGCCGCATGGAAACCAAAACAGGGCAAAGTCACTGTGACGTCATAGTGAAACCTAACCTATTGATTTTTATGCTTCTTGCAGGGTATGGGTGTCTTTTTTTTGGATTATGCCCCACATAGTTTAGATCAGTGGGCGTTTCAAAATGGTTTATAT
>JADFWK010000260.1 GCA_015223015.1 Pseudomonadota bacterium | reverse complement strand
TGGTTTTGGCCACCTTACGAATACCGTTTGCCATATTGCGTGTGCGCAAAGCGCCCCAGTAGAAATAATTAACCCCTCGGTGCGCCGCTTCTTCTACCATGGCAGCATCCACTCCATAAAATGATGCAATACCAAGCCGACTCACCTTCAAACCAGTACGGCCTAACGTTACTTTCTCAAATCCCATATTTCCTCCCCATCACATGAGCATTATTTCATGAGGCGCCTGATAGCATCTGCTTGAATGGACTGATGAGATGTTCTTGTATCGACCTATTTTTTGGCAATTGTATTTTGTCGCTGCACGCGGCTGCATATGAGCCTGGGAGCGGAACCGCTGCCAAAATAGCCAGAATTGAGACAAGGACCATCCAGCACCACGGAGGTGCAAACATTTAAGGTTATGGAAGATGCCGACCCACAAATTCCCGGATAACGGTGGGATATTCAGGTTGCAGACTTGAACTGCTGTGATCGGTATCTTTGGCAATGAATACCTCTGCGCGACCTGCTGGAAAACTGTTCTTCAGGCTCCTTGCATGATGAGGTGGAAAATTCTGGTCCTTTTCCCCGTGAATGATCAATACAGGCAGGTCAATGCCCGAGGCAAGCTTTGTAGGGCTGATTGAATCCAGGCCATGCCTGTAGAAAACGTCCATCCACCAAACCACCATACGTGCAAAGAACATTCCGAACACACGGTTGTAGCCGCGGTAGAGACTGAGAAGTGCCTCTTTGGTCTTGGCGTAACATCCTTCCAGGAAAAGAAGCTTGATTCGCCGAGGGTTCCGATTTGCTTCAATGACGGCCGCAACCGCACCGACAGAGTGTCCGTAAAGAAGAACAGGCTCTTTCACCCAGTCTAGTACCGTGCCAATGTCCTCGGCAAAGCGGGGAGCATTCATAAAGCGGTAGGGGCTTGATCGGCCATGGTCACGGGCACTATGCATGACCGTGGTGAACCCCATCTTACCGAATATCCTGGCCCTGCCCACCATCCGGTCCCGGTTTCTGCTCCACCCATGGGCCAAAACAACAATACCCCGTGACCGGCCTTCAGGTTCAACACGCCAGACCTCAAGCGAGCCACCACCTGCTGCAGGGATTCGGGTATCTATTACTGTACCCCAATCGGGCATGTTCTGTACCGGTTTTCGAGGCACCTGATGAACCAGGTAGGCAAAGTACAAGGTCAGGAGCACATAGAGGATACCCCCTCCACTGAGTATATAGATCAGTATCATTTCCATTTGGGTTTCCCTGTAATATATTGGTCTGCATATATTAGGGAAGAGTTTTGTGATGTCAATTCCATAGCCTTAGGGAGAGGGTCTGTCATTTTTCTCCCTACGATCAGGCTTTCCTAAGTCCTTCGGTTCATAAGTTCGATTACGGACTTATGGGTGTACACGATGGGCAGGTGATTTTTGAAGGTGATGCACTGATGAGGGTAAAAGAAATAAACCCAATCAAGCAATCTTTATTACCGCATTTCCTTTTATCTTTCCATGCTTAACAAGGGGAAGGATATCGGCCAGTTTTTCGAAAGGAAAGGTTTCTGTCTGGGCCTTGATCTTTATCTCTCCGGCAATCCTTAAGAACTCTCTCCCATCTTCTCTGGTTATATGGGCTAATGACTTTATTGATCGTTCGTGCCATATGAGATTGTAGTCTTTGATCTCTATAGGTGTCATGTACACGGGAGCCAGGATTAAACGAGCGTTACTGTCCAACTGCGACAGGGCAAATTCCACCAGATTGCCTGCCGGGGGAAAGATGATCCCTGCGTCAAAGAGGGCAGGTGGCTTGTCTTCATAACTGCCAACCCAGTCTGCACCGAGTTCCCTGGCCACATCTCTATTTTTTTGGCTCCTGGTTATTGCATATACCTCCATGCCTAAATATTTGGCCACCTGGAGGGTATAGGCAGCGGTGGGGCCAAACCCATAAAGACCAACTCTTTCACCCTCGTGTGCCTCCGTAAGTCTCAATGCTCTGTAACCAGCGATCCCAGGGCACATGAGCGGGGCAAGCTCTTCAAAGGGGAGATCCTCTGTCAGGTGAAAGGCGAAATGTTCGTCCAGCACTGTGTATTCGGCATATCCGCCATCGGCATCCCAGCCGGTGAAAGTTGCCTGAGAACAGAGGTTTTCTTTGTCTGACAAACAGAACTTACATTTGCCACATGCATGATTCAGCCAGGCAACCCCTGACCGATCTCCAGGTTTAAAGGATTTTACATCCTTACCCACCTTATCAACGACACCAACAATTTCGTGGCCAAGGATCACAGGGGCGTTTTTTAACGGGAGGTCTCCTTCAGCGATGTGTATATCGGTTCTGCAGATTCCGCATGCATGAACCTTTATCCGTATCTCATGATCAGAGGGATCAGGGGTTGGTATCTCTTGAAAGTCTAAGGGCATATCCTCAATCTTTGCCTGTTTGTCCAGTAGCCACGCTCTCATATCTTTTCCCTACACACGGTAAATGCTTTCATATGTGTTTCTACTGATATCTTCAAAATTCTCACGGCAATAACGTATGGCTTCCGGGAGGTAGTTCATGATGTCGCCGGCTATTATTCCGTCTGCCCCTATGTCTCTCATTGCAAGGTCTCCAGCAAGGCCATGGATAAATACACCCATCCTGGTGCTATCTTCAATTGATAGTCCGAGACCAAACATGGCTGCAATGGTGCCGACAAGGACATCTCCGCTGCCAGCAGTAGCCATTCCAGGGTTTCCGCTCATGTTGATGAAGACCTGTTCATCAGGATAACCAATGAGTGTGTGTGCTCCCTTTAAGATTATGAAGGCGCCCAATTCCTTGCACGCCTTGAACAGGAGGGGAATCCTGTTTTTCTGGATTTTTTCTATGTCTGTTTTTATGATCCGTGACATCTCACCAAAATGAGGACTCAGTATTGTCTGTTCTTTCCTTTTTTTGATGATGCCAATATCCTTAGAAACGGCCGTGATACCATCACCATCTATAACCAGGGGTTTCTTGATCTCCTGTGCGAGTTCTCTCACCAATTGCTGAGTTTCCTCATGCAGGGATAATCCTGGGCCCATAATAACCATGTCAACTGTGTCTGAGAACTCTAAGAGCTGATTCTTTGCCTTGAGAGACAAGCTTCCATTATCTGTTTGCTCTTGCGGGACAAACACGATCTCGCTTCCCTTAGTGGCCAGGAAATTTGTTATTGACTCAGGCGAGGCCAGATAGGAGAGCCCCCCGCCTGCCTTAAGGAAGGAGAGGGCAGAAAAATAAGGGGCACCGAGATAATTTGAGGACCCTGCAATAAAGAGAACCTTGCCATAACTGCCCTTGTGGGTATCCTTCCCTCTTTGTGGAAGTGGCAAAGGATCATTTGTTTCTACTCTTATCGTATCGGCGTTGTAGTGGGAGGGAGGAAAAGAGATATGAGTAACATAGAGCTTTCCGCAGAGATCGAAGCCCGGAAAAAGCAGATTTCCCCGTTTTGGCAATCCAAAGGTTACGGTATAGTCTGCCCTGACAGCACATCCCATAACCTGGCCAGTGTCACCGTTTACGCCTGAGGGGATATCAATGCTGAATACTGTTTTCTGGCTCTGGTTGATCAATTCAATTACCTCTCTATAGATGCCCCCCACCTCCCTGGTAAGACCCGTTCCAAATACCGCATCTACGATTGCATCAGAGTGAGACACGGAAAATTGTGCCTGTTCTAACGAGCTGAACTCATGGATATCAATGGATAGGGCAGAAATCATGTCGAAATTGTCTTTTGCGCACCCTGTTAATTTTCCTTTATCCCCCAGGAGGAATACCTTGACCTGGCCCCCCATTGAGTGGAGCTTTCTCGCAACCACGAAGCCATCCCCGCCATTGTTGCCAACGCCACAAAAAATAGTGAACCGTTTTCCCTCAATGCCAAATTCATTGTTGATTACGAAATATACCGCCTGACCTGCGTTTTCCATGAGGATAAGGTCGGGAATTCCAAATGTTTCTATCGCCCCTTTATCCAGGTTTCTCATCTCTGCTACGGTAGATACCTTCATTTTTCACCTCGTTACTTGAAGCTGACATCTCAGAGCGGAAGTAGAAAATTGCTCTAGCGATTGGTTTCAGCCTCTATCCAGATTTCATGTGGTTCTAACTTCCGAATTGCGTTAAATCCAACACCTGGTACCCTAATCTATTCAGGAAAAACACGAGATCGTTGGGGATTCTTCTATCGGCTGCCAGGATCATCTTTCCCGCCTGATCTGCAAAGCTGACCCCTGAAAAGGAAAGTGTTATATTTCTCGTCTCATCTCTGGCTGCAACCGGAAAGCGATGGAGCCTTGATGCGAACGGCACCCCAAGGAAGTCGAGTATTAGCCTTGTTTTCCTCCGCGGTTCTTTCACACCGGATAGAGAGAGAACGTGAATGTGGTGTTTTCTGAGCAGTGATACAATATGAGGCGATAGCCCCGTGGTGTCTATGATGCAGTCTTTGCCATCCCTGTTAAAGAACAGATCGGCCTGGATGATGACATTAAAGGTAGGGTCCTTTCCTCGATAAAGGGGCATCTCTACCCTTTCGGAGAAGGGCTGTCCAGCGAGATCTAACAATAGCGCGGGTAAAGGGAAATCCGTATCTCTTTCGATCGTTATCTTCTTAGTAACAGGCGCCTGCCCTCTTACAGCACTAGAACCAATAAAATCCGGGTAGTCTATCGTAATTATCCCCGATTTCTCCAGGTATGCCTTAACTGCACTCGGTGTCTGCTCGGCTCGACTACGGATAAAGGTGATGGTTACTATCTTATCAGGGATATCTCCTTGTCCTTTCTGTGGAATGAGAGCCCAGTCACCAGCAATGGTGATTCCGATGTCCCCAGCTATCTTGAAGTAATCCCCAGCCCTGACAAGCGCATAATAGTTGCAGGCAGAGAGCACCTTATCCATCGCTTGTTTAAGGTTATCGGTCTTGGCCAGATGAACAACCCTATAGTCCTCCCAGTCTGCTTCAATCAGCTGCGAGATATCTTCTGGAAGTTCACTTTTCATGTCGATAATGAGCCTTCTGCCACTGCTCAAGTTCAAAACAGGGAAAGAGTCGGCCTTCAGGTTTACCTGGCCACCTGACTTCAGGGGAATGTACTGCTCACCGGTATCAACCCATTCTTCGCCCATTTGATTGAAGATATCCTTAAACTCTCGCTTGAGGGCCAGGGTCTGGGCAGTATCCGGAGTTTTGCTGGGCTGAACCTTGCGTAAGGCAGCTGTCTCATCTTTAGCCTTTATGGGCATTCTGACTATCTCTGGAGAGTAAATGGGAAGTCTGATAACCTGGTTCGGATAGATGAGATCAGGGTTTGTTAAGGTGGGGTTAAATTTTTGTATGAGCTTCAGGTAATTGTCGTAAAAGAATTCACGAGATATGTCAAATCTGTTTTTCACGATCATTGTCAAACTATCACCAGACTTAACTACATAATTTTCAAAATCCATATCTTCTAATGAGGTCAAACCCGGTATTTGTTCCTGATCAAGCTCTTTCACTGCTCCATATCCCCTTACTGGAACTATATTAAGGGGGATTAATATGGTTTCACCAGGGTGAATGAGATCAAGATTGGTCAATGAGGGATTGATGCCTTTTAATACGGAGAGCACTTCAGAAAGATCCAGCTTTTTCAGTAATCCTCTCTGGCGTAGGAGTTTCCAGATGTAATCCCCCTTCTTTACCTGGTAGCGTTCATAAATGACCTCTCTGCCTCGCATCTTCTTGACAGTAGCCCGTTGAACCAAAGAGATTGAAAATGTGTCTTTCTCTTTTCCGTGAGCTAAAGGTGTCAATACGCTGGCAAAAAGGATCAGACAGGCAAAAAGAATTACTTTTTTTTTCACAGTTTTTCCTCTCAAGAGCTCGCCGTTTTAGCCTTGTTCTTGGTCAAGATAGCAATACTATATTAAAGACTTAGGGAAATCTATGTCAAGATCTTTTACATGAGGGCAAAATCCCAGGATCACGTCATAGTGAAACCT
>JADFWK010000049.1 GCA_015223015.1 Pseudomonadota bacterium | reverse complement strand
TCGCCGAAGCCAACCCGCCTTCGCTGTTCAAGCTTCGGCGCGTTCGCCCCGCCATTCATCCCTGCAGCAAGCTGCAGGGTATTTTGGCGAAGGCGAATAAACACCGGGCCGGTTAGATAACCAACTTGAGGAACAGCAAGGCTAAAACTTTCTTACCTTCTTTCGGAGTCTCTTGGCAGCTTTTGCCTGCTTCTTTTTCTTCTGCACGCTTGGCTTATCGTAAAACCTTCTTTCCTTTATCTCCGAGAAGAAACCCTCCTTTGAAAGCTTCCTCTTAAGATCTCTGATAGCTTTTTCTATCTGATTATCATATACAATTACTTTCATATGCTAGATTCAAGCAACTAAGAACCCGGATCGCTTTCCCTTCCAAGTTCCTAGCCTCTTTGAGAAATCACCTCCCCCTTTTGGAGTATATATGGAGTGAAACAGCCTCTTCTCCATTTTTAATCAATCAATTACAAACACAAGAAGTTATCTGGATTATATATGTGACCAGGCAATTGTCAATATTTTTATTTTCCTATGAGCTCCTCTCCAGTCTTGCCACAGACTCAACATGATGGGTGTTTGGAAACAGGTCAAGGGGCTGGACCTCTTCTACCCGATACCGCTCTTTTAACAACGCAACATCTCTGGCCAATGTTGAAGGATTACAGGAAATGTAGATAATCCTATCAGGCAGCAGTTGATTGATCTGGTCTATGACCTTCTTATGCATCCCTGCCCTTGGTGGATCAGTGATTAACAGGTCTGGATGAATGCTTACTTGGGACAACAGCACTTTAACATCTCCGCAAAGGAATTCACAGTTATCAACCCCGTTCAACTGGCAGTTCCTCTTTGCATCTTCTGTTGCACTATCGGATATGTCCATGCCAATTATCTTTGAGGCCAAGGATGCCAGAAACAGGGAAACAGTCCCAATCCCGCAATAGAGATCAAAAACAGTCTCCTTCCCTGTGAGAGAAGCAAAATCTTTTACTCGCTGATACAATTTCTCTGCCATGGCGGTATTCGTCTGGAAAAAGGAATGTGCCGAGATCTCAAAGGTCAACTCCCCTATCTTATCCCGAATATTGCTCCTGCCTGCAAGAGTTCTTTCCCACTCACCAACAGCTGTGCCCCCTCTTCTTGTGTTGATATTATTTACGAGCGAGGCGATTTCACTGAAGCGATCCCTCAGGATTGGTATCAAGGGCTGAAGTGCGGCACCTCTCTCCTCACTCGTCACTAAATTCACCATCCATTCATCAAAGTAGTGGGAGTGTCGTAACACGAGGTAACGCCAAAATCCCTGGTGACTCTTCAGTCCATAGACCGGCAGTTCGCTCCCCTTTACGTATTCCTTAACCTCCCGCAATATTTCATTTCCCCTTTCCTTCTGGAGGAGGCACCCCTCAAGATCAATGATCTTATCAAAAATCCCCGGTACGTGAAGGCCGAGTGCAAAATGCCGATCGTCTTCTTTGCAATCTTTGTCTGTAGGTAAAAGCCATCTTCTATCTGAAAAGGAGAATTCCATCTTATTTCTGTACCCAAATATCTGCGGACACGGTAAAATAGGATGTATGGGAACATCAGCCACCTTGCCGATATGGTAAAGTGAATCCTCAACAAAGGCATGTTTGTATTCCAACTGTTTCTCATAGTCAATAAATTGCCAGTTACAACCACCACAATAATCGTTATAGGGACAGGGGGCAATAGCTCTATGCGGCGAGACCTCTAAAACCTCCAGAAGCCGCGCCTCGGCAAAGTTCTTTTTGACTCTGGTAACCCTTGCGGTAACCTTGTCACCCGGGACAGTCTTATCCACAAAAATCGCCATACTATTATGATAAGCGAGTGCCCGGCCGCCATATGCCATCTTTTCTATGGTTAATTCTACGGTATCTCCCTTTCTGATATTCATCAAACCTGAACCTCGGTGCTCTAATTCGTATGTTCTATGACGTATTTGACGTCAGGATACCCATTCCGTGCAAGCTCAGAGCCCACAAAAGTGCCTTTCAAGTAGAATCAATAAACCAATTCCGATACATAAATCTATGTAAGAATACATGTACTAATGCACTTTTTAAATTTTTTTCTGTATCTGATTATGCTATCTTTAAACTTGGTGCAAGACAGATGTTGACCTATCCATCCATAAACCCAACAATAGTTACCCTGGGTCCCCTTCAAATACGCTGGTATGGGGTCATGTATATCCTTGGCTTCCTGGCCTCCTATCTTCTGGTGAAATATCAAATAAGAAAAAAAAGGCTCGACATTGATATCAAGGTAGTAGATGATCTCTTCTTGTTTCTCATAGTTGGCCTTATCATTGGCGCCCGCCTCGGTTACGCTATCTTTTACAATCTCCCCTTGTACATAAGCCATCCATTAAAACTCTTTTCCATATGGGAAGGGGGCATGTCTTTTCACGGCGGGCTCATTGGTATTATCCTCTCGGGCCTCATTTACACAAGAACACGGAAAACCGATTTCTGGCGATTGGCCGATCTTGTTGCCGTAACAGTTCCTATCGGTTTGGGCCTCGGCAGACTTGGCAACTTTATTAATGCCGAGCTCTATGGTAGGGTAACCACGGTGCCCTGGGGAATGGTTTTCCCCTCAGGTGGCGCTCTTCCAAGGCATCCCTCCCAACTCTATGAGTCTTTCCTTGAAGGGGTACTCCTTTTTTCAATCCTGTGGTGGTTAAAGGATTTCCCTTTGAAAAAAGGAACGCTTTTTTGCCTATTTCTTATCCTCTATGGTATTTTCAGGTTCTCTGTAGAGTTTTCCCGCGAACCAGATCCACAGCTTGGATTTGTCTTTTCTTTTTTGACCATGGGCCAGATTCTCTCTGTGTTGATGGGTATCAGTGGTTTGGTCTTATTATACTTTAGGCCGCCCATGGAAAAAGCCCCTTAATACACCTTGAGATCACCTAGTTCCCCGAAACCCAGTAGTCTAAAGGCAAACATTATTCTTTTGTCACTCTCCAGATTCTCATAGAGGAGCCTTATGCCCCAGCACTGAGACTGGTAATCTATCCAATAGCTGTTCTTAATATCGTACTTGATGGTGAGATCCCTTTTCCCGCTTGCTCCAACGGAGAAACCATACAGCAGGTTTATTGCCGCATCGTAACTCAGGCTTTTGGAATAATCCCTGATATACTCATAATCTATCCTGTATCTATCCTGTTTGTTCGCACCCCTTTCAACGGCCAGATCCAGGGTAACACTCCCGGATGAGATATAATGGTTATAGTGATCCCAGTCAGCACGAGCAGAGAGGTCAAGTGCTGGATAGGGGGTTAAACTCAGCGCTGCTTGCAGAGGATCAAAAGGCTTTCGTTCTTCACCGGGCATCGTCTCCCTTCTGGCCTCATCAAGGTCGTAGCCTTGGGTAAGACGGAGACGTGCAACCTGCGAGAACGAGGGCCTGCCTCTTTCATCTTCCCTGCGCGCATCAAGGTAATTGTCAAGAGAAAGGGAAATCACGTTGAGTCTATCCAATACATCCACCGGCTCAAACCAAGAGGTATACTCTTCCTCATCCGGATATGGCCTCAAGGTATATGAGAGCACCGGTTGAAATTTGTGTTTGAGCCTCTTTATGTTTCCCTGCTTGATATGAAAAATTTTTTCTATTGTCGTGTGTAACCGGAGCCCCAGTTCGTATGCATCCTTTGTCTGCTGACCCTTATAACCCTGATATTCCTCAAGCCGCTGGTATGTGACAAAATACGTGACCGATGGTTCCAGAGCTACGTAAGGAATAGACCATATGGGATAACTGAGAGAGGGAGCAAGAGCCACTCTCTGTCCCTTTGGCCCCGTATCCCTGTAAATATAACCATAGCCAGACTCAAGGGAGAAGTAAAAGGGGAGACCATAGATCCTTTTTGGAAGAATGGTGAACCCTAGATCCGCCAGAGGTTGGGGAGTTGTATTCTCTTGGGGGCGCTTTGGGTCCTCGTAATAAGTGCTCGAAGCCTGAATAGAGTAATCCTGGAAATTTCTCGTAATCAGTAAGGCCGAACGTCTGTAAGGTGACTCAGCCTCTCCGAGGGGTCTACCAAATTCTTCATCCAGCCTCACCATGTATTCAGGACCCACAGAAGGTTCCTCGAATTCTCTCAAGTAATCATAATCGCTGACGAAATCTACATCGAGCTTCACACCTATATCATAGGGGAGTTGCTGGTCAGAACGTGTTCTCAGCCAGTATCGTGTTTGATTAGTCCTGGGAAAGGGGCTAATCTTGAGATCATCTTCGTTGTATAGATCCTTTTGCTCTTTTTTATCAGAAAGGATATCAAACAAAAACATCCCTTTAGAGTCAACACCGGTGACATACCGAAACTCGAGTCCCTGCATGAGACCCCGTTTTTCTATATAGCGCTCGTAAAAGGTGGCGTCAGTTTGATCAGATATGGCCCAAAATATGGGGATTTCGATCTCAAACCCATCCCTCTGAGAGTACCCTGCGCTTGGCACAAGAACGCCGGTCTGCCGCTTTGTTTTAGCTGGAAAGATAATGTAGGGGAAATACAGAAGAGGGATATGCCGCACAAAAAAGGCTGCGTGCTTTACAGTACCGTAGCCTTCAAGGGTCACCTCGACTTCTGATCCGGTAATGGACCAGTCAGGGGCTTCCCCATCGCACGAGGTAATCTTGCACCCTTTGATACTATAAGTCTCAGGGCCTGTCTTTCTTATCTCTTTTCCCCTAACGTAAAAGTGATTGGTTCTCAGGAAAAGACTCCCGTTAAGTATATAGCCTGTCTTATCCTTGAGATTAAATAATCCTTTGTCGCACCTGAGAATATCACCCGCTGTTAACAGGTCAACGTTGCCCTCTGCACTGAGCAACCCAGACTCCTTATTATAGACGATCCTGTCTGCCCTCAGAGTTTGCTCTCCCTTGGAAACAACTACCTCTCCCTCTGCTGTGATAACATTCGTTTCTGCTGAGGCACTTATCGTATTTGCGGTAATATGCCAGGGAAGTAATTCACCTCCAAGCAGAGTGCGGCCGTCTACCACGGGAGAGTCTATAAAGACCATACATACCAAAGTAAAAATCCCCGCTATGATACCAGAAAGGCCTCTCTCAGCCTGATTACCAATAATCGCTTTCAATAAGGATGCTAGCATCTTTCTGTTCAATTTCTGCCCAGGAGAACGCTGACTTTCAAATTCGCTACTCATGGGCAAACAGTATCTCTTT
>JADFWK010000048.1 GCA_015223015.1 Pseudomonadota bacterium | reverse complement strand
GTTGGGGAGGCTCCGCGAGCTCACCCTAAAGGGCTCGCTCACCTCCCCAACATCTATAACTTGGAAAGGTACCAGTTACCATTACCAGTTGTCTAGGTCCTGTAGTCAGCATTGATTCTAATGTAATCATAGGTCAGGTCACAGGTTTGCATCCTGTCAGTATATTTTCCCTGGTTAAGGTGGATGGCTATGGTGATCTGATCCGTTTTTTTCATTTTTTCAGCTGCCTCTTTTTCCTTTTTTTCACTGACCATGAGACCGCCGTCAACTATCTTGGTTCCGTTTATCCGGATGTGGACCTTTTTCTCATCCATTGCTACCCCAGATCTACCAAGCGCGGCCATAATTCTTCCCCAATTCGGATCCCTGCCAAAAATAGCCGTTTTTACAAGATTAGAGTTGGCAACTACCCTGGCGGCTGTATGTGCATCGTTTTTTGTTGCGCCACCGCGCACCTCAACAATGACTGCCTTGGTGGCACCCTCACCGTCCCGAGCAATCATGTAGGCCAATTCCCCCATGACATGGGTGAGGCCCCTCTTAAATTGCTGTGTGTCTTTCCTGTCTAACTTTTTGTTTTTGGCAACACCGTTAGCCATAATCAGAACCATATCATTGGTACTGGTTTCTCCGTCCACCGTGATTCGATTGTAGGTGGACTCAGCTGCTGACCGAAAAAGGGGCCATAGGGTACGGTAGTCAACACTGATGTCGGTAACGAGAAACGAGAGCATGGTCGCCATATTTGGCATTATCATACCAGCCCCTTTAGCTAGTCCCAACAGGTGAAATGAGGTCCCCCCGGCAGTGCCTTCAAAGTAACTTATCTTTGGAAATGAATCGGTGGTCATTAAGGCCTCTGCAACTGATCGAAATCCATGGGGAGCCAGATTTGTAATGAGTTTGGGAATGGCTCTTTTGACCCGATCAAAAGGGAGATAGGCGCCGATAACCCCTGTTGAGGCAACAAGCACATCCTCTGGATCGATCTGTAATCCCTGGGAGACTATATCGGCTGTTTGGATGGCATCGTTTAATCCCTGCTCTCCGGTGCAGGCATTGGCATACCCGGTGTTAACAATGACTGCTTTGACAAGACCTCTCTTTATCCTTTCCTGACTCAGCAAAACGGGTGCAGCTTTAACCTTATTTGTTGTGAATATCCCGGCTGCCACCGCTTCCTTTTGGGAAAAGATAAGAGAAAGATCCAACACGCCTTTTTTCTTTAAACCTGCAGAAACGGCAGAGGCGAGAAAACCCGGAACCGAATACTTAGCATCTTTTTTCATCTACCACAGCAGTGCTTATATTTTTTTCCGCTCCCACAGGGACAGGGATCATTTCTGCCTACCTTAGGTGTTTTCCGTCTCGTCGGGGACATACCTCCATCGCCGCCATGGCTTAAGACCGTTTTCTTTTTCGGGGCTTCAACCGAAGGTCGTTCCTGAGGTGCTATTTTTATCCTGAACAGGGTTCTGAGAGTATTTTCTTTGATGCTCTCCACCATTGAGAGAAACATATTGTAGCCCTCTTTCTGGTATTCCTTAAGAGGATCCATCTGACCGTATCCCCTGAGTCCGACGCCTTCTTTGAGCTGGTCCATGCCCAGGAGCTGGTCCATCCAGAGGTCATCAACTGCCTTTAACATGGCAATTTTTTGAAGGAAGAGGAAAGATGGAGGATCGATCTCTTGCTCTCTCCTCTCATAGGCGGCTATGGCCTGTTGTTTCAGTTTCTCAATGAGGCTTTCCTGAGTTAAGTCCTTTATCTCTGGCTTGGAAAAGGTTGGTAAAATCCCAAACACATGATAGGTGTAATCCGAAAGCGGGCCCAGGTTCCATTCCTCTGGAAAGATATTACTATCAATGTTCTCTAAAACCGCAGTTTCTACCAGTTCGTCGATCATATCCTGAATAGTCTCCTTGAGGTGATCACCCTTTAATATTTCTCGCCTCTGGCCATATATTACCTTTCGTTGCTGGTTCATGACATCGTCATATTCAAGGAGATTCTTTCGGATATTAAAATTGATACCTTCAACCCGTTTTTGGGCGCCCTCTATGGCCCTGGAAATTATTTGGTGTTCTATTGGCTGGTCTTCTTCCATTCCCAGCCTATCCATGACTGAGGCAATTCTTTCAGATCCAAAGATCCTCATGAGGTCATCTTCCAAGGAAAGATAGAATCGTGACGAACCTAGATCACCCTGGCGCCCCGAACGGCCCCTCAGTTGATTGTCAATCCTCCTGCTCTCATGCCTCTCAGTTCCCATGATATGCAGACCACCCAGCTCTGGAATGCCATCACCTAATACTATATCGGTACCCCTTCCAGCCATATTTGTAGATATGGTGACCGTACCCTTTTGCCCGGCCATGGCAATAATTTCTGCCTCTCCTTCGTGATTCTTAGCATTTAGGACCTGATGTTTGATGCCCTCTTTCTTGAGCGTCTTGCTCAACATCTCTGATTTTTCGATTGATATGGTACCAACCAATACGGGCTGATCTTTCCTATGTAATTCCTTAATCTCTTCCACGGCAGCCTTAAATTTTTCCCTTTCGGTTTTGTAAATAACATCTGGATAATCGAGCCTGATCATTTTTTTATGGGTTGGTATAACCAGTACGTCAAGATTATAGATCTTCTTAAATTCCGGAGCCTCCGTATCGGCTGTTCCGGTCATTCCCGCAAGCTTTTCATACATTCTGAAGTAATTTTGAAAGGTAATAGTAGCCAAGGTCTGATTCTCTTCTGCAACGTTGACACCTTCCTTTGCCTCAATGGCCTGATGCAATCCATCACTCCACCGCCTGCCTGGCATGAGTCTGCCGGTAAATTCATCTACAATGACTACTTGCCCGTCCTTAACTACATAATCGACATCCTTGCTAAAAAGCCAGTAGGCCTTGATAAGTTGTTGGGAAGCATGCATTCTTTCGGAGGTTTCAGAATATTGTATTTCTAGTTCTCTCTTTCTCTTTTTCTTTTCCTTAAAGTTCAAACGAGGATCATCATCAATTTCTTGCATTCCCTGTATCATGTCCGGAATAACAAAGGCATCTGGTTGATCACCCGACAATAGCTTGAGACCTTTGTCTGTCCAGCTTGCACTGTGATCCTGTTCCTCGATTATGCAATACAGCTCTTCATCAAGGAGGGTGAGGGTCTTCTGGGATCTCAGGAGGGATTCCGTTCTGTCAATCCGTTTTTTTAGCCCTGGTTCCTGAGCAATAATATCGAGAAACCGTGAATTCTTTGGAGCACCCCTCTTGACCTGAAGGAGCAATTCGATTGTCTTATCATCATCAAGCCCTTGCCCCATCCTTGCTTCAGCGTTATTGAGGATAGATCTAATAATCCTATCTTGGTGCTGGTTGAGCTTAATAATCAGGGATTTTTGACTGGCATAGAAGATATCTTCACCACGCTCGATGGGGCCTGAGATTATAAGAGGAGTCCTGGCTTCATCAACGAGGATGCTGTCTACCTCGTCAACAATGGCAAAATGGAGATCCCTCTGGACACAGTCCTCAGATGAGTACTTCATGTTATCTCTCAGGTAATCAAAACCGAATTCATTGTTAGTGCCATACGTTATATCGGAGTTATAGGCAGCCTTCCTCTTCTGATCATCCATATCATGCACGATAACACCGACAGACATCCCCAAAAACCCATATATTCCTCCCATCCACTCTGCGTCTCTCTTGGCAAGGTAGTCATTGACTGTAACCAAGTGGGAACCGTGTCCTGGAAGAGCATTTAAATAGAGGGGGAGGGTAGCAGCTAAGGTTTTTCCTTCCCCGGTTTTCATTTCTGCTATCTTTCCCTGATGAAGGGCAATGCCCCCTACGATTTGCACATCAAAATGCCTCATGCCCAGCACCCTTACTGAAGCCTCTCTCACAGCTGCATATGCCTCAGGTAGGACATCATCGAGAGATTCACCCCTTGCTATCCTCTGCTTAAATTCCTCTGTCTTGGCCCTCAGTTGGGTATCGTTCAGGCCCTGAAACTGTGGTTCAAGTTCATTGATTCTTGCTGCCTGCGGCGCGAGTGCTTTCAGCTCTCTTTCGTTTTTACTTCCAATTATAGTCTTGAAGACTTTACCTATCATAGAACTTTTCCTTTCGTTTATCTCTCTTTCTAATTAAACCTTTGTACGGAAAAATTCAAGTAACAATTCAGGGTTTTGGATATTTGGTGGGGGGTTTAGAAAAGATGTGAGCAGCCTAGAAATCCGTCCCAAGTGGATTGGTGGAACTTAATTGAGTATATAACGGAGGGGGTTAACCGGGACACCATTCAAAAGCACCTCATAGTGAAGGTGTGGGCCAGTGCATCGACCAGTGTTCCCCACCTCGCCTATTATTTGACCCCTCTTAACATGTGTCCCCTTGTTTACCCTGAATTTATGCAAATGACCATACCTGGTCTTCAGATTATGTCCATGATTGATAGTCATCATCTTGCCGTAATTGCCTTGTCTGCCTACAAATACAACCAATCCATCAGCTGGAGCAATGACCGATGTCCCGATCCTGGTTGCTATGTCAAGTCCCTTATGAAATTCCCTCCTGTTCGTAAAGGGCGAGATCCTGTAACCGAATCTTGAAGACACCCACCCCTGGGTTGGCCTGATAGAAGGGGTACAAGCTAAAAGGGATTTCTGCTTTCTTAGGAAATTGCTCAGTTCTGTCTGCGATATACCAGTCACAGCTATTTCTGCGTCCAGATTCTCTAAGGATTGATGCATTTGACGGATTAAGCCGTTATGAACCTCCTCCAGTTGATATTCTGGTTTAAGAGTGCTCATATTTGGGCCGCCCACGCCCAAAAACTGATCTTGTTCCCCAGAGGATTCTAAGTTAGTCATAATCCTGAGTTTGTGATCGAACTTTTGCAATGCAGCGATTTTTTGATTGGCGTGGTTGATCTCTTTGGATAGGGCAATGAGTTGGGTCTTTTGCATTGCGTTTTGCCTTTGCAATTGGCGGAGCTCGGGTATGTGGGTCTTGACGTTTCGGTAGTCGGTGATGAGCCATACGATGCCGCCAATTATCAAAACGACAAGAGAGGCCAAAACGAAGATGAGTTTATTGGGAAGGCTGATTCTTCTTACCTTACTTGATGCTCCAGGAAGGAATAGGATGGTGGATTTTTTGGAAGTCATAAGCAATATTATTAAAATAACGAGTGGAGGCGGCAACCGGATTCGAACCGGTGTCAAACGGTTTTGCAGACCGCTGCCTTAGCCACTTGGCTATGCCGCCCTTCCTGGAGCGGGAAACCGGACTTGAACCGGCGACCGTCACGTTGGCAACGTGATGCTCTACCAACTGAGCTATTCCCGCAAATTCTCATTGTTCCTACTATTTCCCCAAAGGAATGTCAAGGTTTTTTCAGGGTAACATCAAAGTCCAGGGCATGGGTATCTTTTTTTTGGATTATGCCCCGCATAGTTTAGATTAGTGGGAGTTTCAAAATGGTTTATATAGATG
>JADFWK010000047.1 GCA_015223015.1 Pseudomonadota bacterium | reverse complement strand
AAGATTTGCGCCCATGTGATACTTGGCCTTCCTTTTGAGGACAGACGTGATATGCTCGCTACGGCAAAGGCGGTAGCAGCAATCGGAATTGATGGAATCAAAATCCATTTGCTGTATGTTGTTAAAGGCACAAGAATGGAGGGATTATATTTGGAAGGTAAGTATAGATGCCTTGAGCAGGAGGAATATGTAAATCTTGTTTGTGACTTCCTGGAACTCCTTCCCCCTGATATGGTTATTCAGCGACTTACAGGAGATCCTCATCCTCATGAATTGGTGGCCCCTGAATGGTCATTGAGAAAGAATGAGACGCTTTCACGTATTAGAGAGACCTTTACCGAGAGAGAGTCCTGGCAGGGTAAGAGGTTTAGTGGAACTGTTCAGAGATGATATTTTGTTTTATCTTTGAAAACCACGTCCTGTGTGTGGTCAGAATCCATCGGCTTTGCGTGGAATTGTCCCTGCTTTGCCAAATAATTTCAAATGACAAATCAACTCCAAATGCTTAAATGCCCAAACCCACGGTCAAGTGAGCAAAGTGTGCTAAAGCGATAGAAGTTAGGCACATGACGAACGAGTAACGAAGGACGGACAACAAGCAACGAATCCCGATAATATCGGGATACCAAGGTTGGGTTTTTGGGCTTTGACATTTACCCCGTGTAATTCCCGCTCTGCGGGACGCCCATAGGGCGATTACACAGGGTGAATTTGGCGTTTGAGCTTTGTTATTTGACATTCACCCTCTCAAACGCAAACCGGGCATACGCCCTTTTAGGGGGCAGATCAAAGCCACGTCCTATGGGCGTGGATTCTTCATTTACCGTTTAGCAGTCTTAGTAATAAGGATATTTTTCTTTCGCTTTCATCTGTCTAAATACATGCACTATCAGCCTTATGATGAAGATCCCGAGGCAGAATATGAGTACTCCCCACAGTATTGGCATCCAGAATCCAGGCCTTTCTGCGTTGGCGAAGCCGATTGAAACTGAGATTACCGAGACAAACACGAGATATAACGTGAGAAGAGAAAGGAGAAATATGAGGAGTAAACGGGCAAGTTTTTTTATCATTTAACCATACCTTCTATCTGTTTGCAGAGGAATTCTACCTCCCTCCTCGTGGTATCGTCAATTCTCATATTCCTTTTGATCTTTTCATCATCATATAAGATGGTTGAGTGGGTTCGGTTAAAGGAGCGACCGATAGACTCCAGGGGTTTTTCTGTGTATTTTCTGCAGAGATAGATTGCTATACTTCTCGGATAGGAGATAGCTTTTTTTCTACTTTTGGATGTAAGCGCCTCCGTATCAATCTTAAAATATTTGCACACTATTCTCTGAATATCCTCAACGGTTGCAAGATGTTTGGCAGGTATTAATTGTTTAACGGTCTCTCTTGCCAGGTCCATGGTTATTTCCTTTTTGAGGAAAAATGAGATGGCCTTCAGGGAGTCAAGGCTTCCTTCAAGGTGCCTTATATCCTGGGTAATGTTTTCAGCAAGAAAGTGAGCTACCTCTTCTGGTAGAGAAACGTTTCGCTCTATCGCTTTTTGTTTTAGGATATCAACCCTGGTATGAAACCCAGGCTTTTCTATGCTGGTAATAACACCCGAGGTGAGTCTCGAGGAAAGCATCTTTTTCATATTCGGAATTTCTTCTGGTTTGAGGGGGCTTGTGAAGATAACCATTTTCCCATCATTAAACAATGAATCAAGTGTGTACCCTAGCTCAATCTGTGTTTTCTCTTTGCCACCGAGGAAATGTAATTCTTCTAAAAGGAGCACATCGCATAACCGGCGGTATTTGTTTTTGAATTGGTCGATGAGGTTATTCCTCAAGGCGTATATCATTTCATTGGTAAAATCCTCGGTGGTTATATACAGAACCTTTGCTGTCGGTTTTCTCTGGAGAATTGAGTTGCCAATAGCCTGGATGAGGTGACTTTTCCCTAAACCGGTTTCAGCCAGCAAAAACAGAGACGTGTACATGAAATGAGACTCGTTCGCCAATGCCTTGGAAGCCGAATAGGCAAACTCATTGCATTTGCCCACCACAAATTTATCAAACGTGAATCGTGAATTCAGGTATTTGTCACCGGCCTTTATTCTTTTTGGCATTGTGGGGAGGGTTAACTGTTTTCCATTACCATTACCTCCATTGGGTTGGAACCTCTGTACGTCCCTATTTGACAAGACCTTAAAGATTAGTTTATGGCCGTTGAGCCCAGCCTTAGAAAGATGCCGGTGAAAAAGCGAAGTATAGTTTTCTTGGAGCCAATTTTGAGAGAATTTGTTGGGACATCCAAGGTAGATGGCACCTTGATCTGAATTCAGGAATCTGATCGGTTTTACCCAGAGCGAGTAGCTTTTTTGGTCCATTACCTCTTTGAGGCATTCTCTCGCTTGGTTCCAAACAGTTTCCATTCCTAATCCTCAGTTTTGTCAGGAAGTCATCTTGAAAAAGGGTTCATCTCTGGGGCACAATCAATAAAATATGCAACGATATCTTGGAGTTAAGAAAAAGAAGGATCTATTAACATAGCATTGTGGTACAAGGGGAGCCTTTGCTGAAACGATATTCTAACAAACTGTTCAGTAAAGCATGCGATCAACTGGTACAATATATTGTTAGTTTTGTACCAAACTTTTTCTCATTGCCATGCTAAAATTTCTAGTAGAACAAACCATGGCTGTCAAAGGCGATTACGTGGAAAATAATCTTAGACCTGTCTTGAGTTTTCAATAGGGCTAACATACTGATTTGGTGAAGGTAATGGTGTGCCGCCTTTTCAAATCCTTACTGGACATAGAAAGGAAGATCATGAAAAATTACCATTGAATTCAGCTACTTTTATTTCTATTCAACACACAACAGAAATGTTATCGATATTGTCAAACTATCATTTGCTCTCAAAAGCTCTATTTTTTAAAGTCTTTCGTTTTCTTAGCATGGATTTTTTCTGGCACGGCGGAAAAGGTCGAACACCTAGATAATGGGCAAGAATTTTGCTTGTCTTCGGATGATCGCACTGGTGAAAGCCAGGCTGGAATAAGGCTACCCATTTTTATTGAAAGAAGGGATGAGAACAGTTCTTTTGATAACTTTTTTTTATTTTATTTTTTTTTATCTTTTATGATATTTTCAAAAAAACCCACATACATCTATTACGCGAGGGGAGATCATGGGTAAGCAGAGAGTCGCACTTATTGCTGGAGGGTGGTCACGGGAAAGGGAGATATCGCTGAAAAGTGGAGAATTCGTCTACAAGAGCCTTGACAAAGCGAAGTACCAGGTGGAGCGGTATGATCCGAGATCAGATTTGGTCAGATTGATACATGATTCAAAGAACATAGATATTGCGCTGATATTTCTCCATGGAAAGAAAGGAGAAGATGGTTGTATGCAAGGGTTCCTTGATCTTTTGGATCTTCCCTATGTCGGCTCAGGTGTGTTGGCGAGTTCTTTGGCAATGAACAAACCGGTAAGCAAGGAATTATTTAGATCCATTGGGCTCACGGTGCCTCGGGAGATGTTGCTATCTAAGGATCGGGAGTGTGATCCGGTTGAGATATTATCCGTTTTGGGAAAGCCGATGGTAATCAAACCGGTAGCAGAGGGATCGAGTATTGGATTGAATATCTGTGCGACACGCGAGGAGCTTGCTGCAGCACTGGAGGAAACCTTTGCCATGAGCTCACAGATAATAGCCGAGGAGTACATAGAGGGCAGAGAGGTTAGTTGCGGTGTCATCGGCAACACCGAACCAGAGGCCTTGCCCGTAATTGAGATCATTCCCCAGAAAGAACACCGCTTCTTTAGCTATACGGCCAAATATGTTCCCGGTGAATCTAAAGAGATATGTCCGGCTACACTGTCTGATGAGGTCTGCAAAAAGATTCAGGCGTATGCCCTAAAGGCCCACAGCGTGCTCGCGTGCAAGGGGTTTAGCAGATCGGATATGATAGTAACCGGCAACGATGTGTATCTCTTGGAAACCAACACCATCCCAGGTATGACTGAAAACTCCCTCTT
>JADFWK010000259.1 GCA_015223015.1 Pseudomonadota bacterium | reverse complement strand
AGTGTATGGTCATCTTTATAATGAAATCCCCTCAGATTATATTTTTGGCGGGTGGCATCATATGGGAACAACTCGTATGCACGTTGATCCTAAGAAAGGCGTAGTTGACGAAAATTGCAGGGTCCACAGCATTCCCAATTTGTTCATAGCGGGTCCTTCGGTCTTTCCAACAGGAGGCTATGCGAATCCCGCACTTACCATAGTGGCTCTTGCTATAAGGCTGTCTGATTACATAAAAAGGCTTATGGGATAAAGGAGAGAACAAATGGCCCGTTGGGCGATGGTAATTGATTTGAGAAAATGCATCGGTTGCGGTGCTTGCCAACAAATTTGTGAAGAAATAAATAGGTGGCCTCCTGGCGCGAAATGGCGCCAGGTGTCTGAGGAAACAGATAAAAAAGGGAACGGAAAGCGCTTGTTCATACCTACGAGTTGTATGCACTGTGAAAATCCTCCATGTGTGGAAGTCTGTCCGTCAAAGGCAACGAAACAAAGACCTGATGGCATAGTTGAAATTGATTATGATCGCTGTATGGGATGCGGCGCTTGTATTGTTGCATGCCCTTACGGAGCCCGTTCAATTGCAGATGCCGACCTCTTCTCACTCGATACAGCGAATGGAGCCCCAGACCTTATTGGAGTTTGCACAAAGTGCAATTTTTGTCTAGAGCGGCTCGACAAGGGCCTTGCACAAGGACTGCAGCCAGGTATCGATCCAGAGGCTACTCCAATGTGTGTACGCTACTGTATCTCGGAAGCACTGTATTTTGGTGATGCGGATGATCCGATAAGCGTGGTGTCGCAAGTGATTTTGGAGAATAAGGTTATTCGTCTTGGAGAGGATATCGGGACAAATCCCTCTGTGTATTATATCGTTGAATGATTGCCTGAGGAAAATAGATGAAAGATCGAATGGTCATTCCGCCTGAGCGACAAGAAACATGGACCTGGCCGGCAGTGGCAATGTTCACATTGGTAGGGATGGGTGCGGGTCTTTATCTATCAAGTGCTCTTTTGAACCTTGTGAGCGGTGATCTGCGATTATTTGCAGCCGGGCCAATATCCTACGGATCGGTTGCGTGCCTGACGGTTATTCTGGGTTTTCTCTTCGTTATGGGTGAGGCCGGCCGACCTCTGAGAGGACACTATGCGCTTTCCAATATAAAACGGTCATGGATGTCGCGTGAAATCCTGTTTCTGTTAATCTTTATACTGACTGTGTTTATCGACTACATCGTACCCTCTGTGGTAATACGTGTATTATCACTGGGAGCAGCATTTATACTGATATTGTGCCAGGGGTTCATCATATATGGGTCACGGGGGATTACAGCATGGAATAAGTCATTCATTCCCCTTTTTTTCTTGTCTTCAGGATTGTCCTCTGGGTATGGACTACTCTTCCTGATTACTGACGTACATGGTCTGGTCCGTTGGAGGGTTTCAGCACTGACTGGCTCCATTTTGTTAGCCCTGACCTTGGTTATCTCACTCATATACCTTTATGCGAGTCGTGACGATGCTTTTCGCATTGCAACAAAGAGCTTAAGAAACCCTTTCTTTCTTCTCATTAACATGGGCATAGGTGGAGTCCTTCCGCTCGTTCTCTTATTGCTTCTACTTAATTCAACGGAAAAGAGCAATATCAGATCAATAAAAGAGATCATTGTGCTGATCGCAGGAATCACAATGGTCATTGGCGGTATTAGCCAGAAAGCGAGTATGATTATGGCAGCAGGTTTTACGAGAGGAATATTTCTGAGCTTTGAAGAAGGAAGGTTGAAGAAGGAAGGTTGAAGAAGGAAGGATTGTTCAGAAAAACATTTAGGCTTGTATGGGTGCGTTTCTGGATGAGCCTTGCCGGATTCGGAGGCTTCGGAAGAATTGCTACTCGTCTTGCTACATGGCTTGCACCCCCTCACAAGTCGCGCGTGCACCTTCAGAATTGGAATCCGAAAGGATACATTGCACCGACTGCCATCATTTATCATTCTAACTTGGAACTTGGCAAGCATATCTTTATTGCTGATCGTGTTATCGTCTATCAGGCCTCGTATCAGGGCAAGGAAGGTGGCTTTATCAGACTCGGTAACAGTGTAACTATTCTCAGAGATTCAGTATTAGAGACAGGATTTGGTGGTAATCTTTCAATTGGAGACGGAACTTGGATTCATCCGCGTTGCCAGTTAAACGCCTATTTAGCATCGATAAACATTGGCCGTGAAGTACAAATCGCTCCAAACTGCGCTTTTTATTGTTACGATCATGGAGTTGCCCCAAATCAGCCAATCAATGAGCAGCCATTGCAGACAAAAGGCGGCATCATTATCGAGGATGGTGCATGGTTGGGAGTGGGAGTGATTGTCCTGAGTGGTGTAAGAATAGGGAAAGGAGCTGTAGTTGGTGCCGGTTCTGTCGTCACGCGCGATATTCCCGACAATGCTATAGCCTACGGCGTACCAGCAAAGGTTATCAAGATGAGAGGAGACTGAGGTGTT
>JADFWK010000046.1 GCA_015223015.1 Pseudomonadota bacterium | reverse complement strand
TCTCTAACCAATATACCATTGAGTAAACACTTTTGAACGATACTATTTTTTTGTTTGACTAACGACGAGTTCATACTATAATGCGTATAACAAACTGACGCGGGGTGGAGCAGTCTGGTAGCTCGTCGGGCTCATAACCCGAAGGTCGCTAGTTCAAATCTAGCCCCCGCTACCAAGAGCAGCCAAGGGTTTGAGAGATTTCTCAAACCCTTCTTTTGTGCCTGGATGCGTTGACTCTCGTGCTTGTGAGTCTTTTGTTTTCCCCCACCTCTGCCCCCTTTTGTCTTTTGGTATTAGGTTTGTTTATTCGCCTCGCCATCTTCAGTCGGGACGGAGCTTTTGGCGAAGGCGGATCATCCGTGTAGCCCCGATTTGTCGGGATCTACGCTGCGCTCCGACAAGCTGAAGGGTATTCTGGCGAAGACGAATAAAATGCTTGATTTTCTCATTCAACAAACGTATAGGCCTATGTATACAGAAGAGAGACCTGTGCAGAGCCTCGTGAGAGAAGCGAGAATTGTCAGAGAACTCTCCATGGCTCTTGAGACATTGTTCCCGATCCCGTGATTCTTTCTAGCAAGAGAGATTGCAAGGTCGTTATTCTAGAGAGGTTTGTTTCACATGAAAAAAACACTCATCAAGATTTCCCTTGTCATTATTTTTCTTTTGGCATTCTCGGCCCATGGACTGGCTGGCCAGTTCAAGGTAATTAAGGTTTATGACGGCGACACCATCATGGCTGCAGGACATGATATTGTCATCTATGTTCTCTTAGCGGGCATTGATGCACCTGAGCTCAGCTCACAGAACCAGGAGCCTGCCCAGCCCTATGCAGAAGCGGCCAGACGTTACTTAGAAAGGCTAATCCTAAACAAGACGGTTGAGATCAAAGGCTATGGCATTGCCCCGTACCCCTATAATGATCTTATTGGTGTAGTGTTTGTAGACAATAACAATATCAATATCGCCATGATCCTCAAAGGTCTTGCAGAGGTACCTGCTGGAGAACCCCCGGCTGGGCTGAATATTGCTCCCTATGTGGAGGGCGAAAAAGAAGCCAAGGCAGCAGGACGGGGAATGTGGTCCTTGGGAGACAGGTATATAAGCCCTAGCGAGTGGCGCAAGGCGCGCATAATGAAATAGGCGTGGCGTAATCACTAACCCTATCCTCAGATACTATCCTTAGAGCTCATTACTAAAACCCACTCAATCCCCCAGGGGTTATTCGTGAGAAATCTCGTCGTAATTCTCGCAACGCTCTTTTTCTTACTTATTCCGGCTTCATGCCTTTCATCACAGTTTTTTATTACCGTGGGGCCTGAGGTCCGATACATCAATGGTCATTCTACATACCATATCAGCTTTGATAGTCCATGGGCATCTGGAGGCCATGGTGAAAGTGAACTGGAGTTTCCTCTGGATAATTTCATGGCCGGGATACATATAATAGCAGGAACCAGACATGACACAGGCGGTACGCAAACCGGGGGACGTTTGAGGATGAGTTTGCTTGGGCTTGTAGATCAGGACGCAGGCATAATGAAAGATTCTGATTGGATTGAAAACGATGCTGCATTTGGAGAGGCACCCCATGAGGGGAGAGATCTGTATACAGAATCAGATGCCAGGCTGAGGGGTACCATCTTTGATATTGAATATGCATATTATTTCCGGTGTGATCAGAGCTGGACTCTCGGACCCATGCTAGGTTTTAGATACCACCAGTTCAAGTACGATATATATGGATACAGAGGGATTTATTGGACCACTCCAGTATACGGGGAAGGCAAGGTTTTAGAGTATGAGGTTACTTACAAGATTCCATATATAGGGGTCACCGGTGAAGGTCTGATTGGCAACAAGCATCAATTTCGCTTTGTTTGGAACTTTGGCTATTCTAACTGGACAGAGGTGAGAGATAGAGATGATCATATTTTGCGCTATAAGTTGAGTGAGGGAGAGTGTGAGGGTGAAGCATACCTGATCAATGTGGGCTTGGACTGGAATTTTTTCCCTCAGTGGATTCTTAGTGTAGGTGCTGAATATGTCGACATTGACACCACCGGAACGCAACATCAGAGATTCTATGCAGGATCCTCTGCTGGAACCACCTATGATGTAGATGATAGGATAAGCTCTTCTCTTTTGTCGGGCATGGTTAGGGTTTTGTATGAATTTTGAGTGGCGGAGCTCCAATCTTACTGCGCTGGAAAACGGTTAGCGAACAAACGCCCTCTTATGGAGTGGAGATTTTGTGAGGATGAATGAGTTCAAAGCGGTTGCAGTAGAAATAGTAAGAGAAGCAGGAGAATTCCTGAGAGCAAGGCTAACTTCACCACATAAAATAGATTACAAAGGTGAGATTAATCTGGTAACCGAGGCAGACAAGATCTCTGAAGAAATGATCACAACCAAAATAGACCACCTGTTTCCTGAGCATGACATCCTCGCTGAGGAATTTACGCATACATGCAAGGGTTCAGACTTCAGGTGGATCATAGACCCCCTCGATGGAACCACCAACTACGCCCATAGTTATCCAGTCTTCTGCGTTTCCGTTGCACTACAAAAGCTCAATAACATAATCCTGGGCATTATTTACAACCCAATGCTCGAAGAGATGTTCGTAGCAGAAAAAGGGCAGGGGGCTTTTTTGAATGGGAGAAAAATTGTGGTTTCCAATACGCTTACGTTAGCAAAAAGCCTTCTAGCTACCGGTTTCCCGTATGACGTGCGAGAATCCAGTGTTAACAACCTAAATCACTTTAATGCAATGATTCTCAAAGCACGAGGTATCCGCAGGGCAGGCTCAGCAGCGCTGGACCTCGCCTATCTCGCCGCAGGTCGGTTTGACGGGTTCTGGGAAATCAAGTTGAATCCCTGGGATACCGCAGCCGGATGGTTAATGGTAGAAGAGGCAGGTGGAGTTGTAACAGACAGGAGGGGGAAGGACTATCACCTTGAATCTCCGGTTATCGTGTCGTCAAATGGAAGAATCCATGAGGAGATGGTGAATATTCTCAACAGAGCGTCTATTTAAGAATCTTTTTTATCTTCTCTGCCTTTTTCTTAATCTCCAGGCCCTTTTTTAGGACCGGAACCTTTTCAACTGCCTTTTTGGCCAATTTATTTTCAAGGGACTTTTTCTCTTCCTTTTTTTCCCCCACTGCTTCCTTTTCGCCATTCCGGCTTATATCCTGTTTCACCTTTCTGAATTCCCTTATAGCACTTCCGAGACCCTTACCAATCTCTGGCAGTCTCTTGGCTCCAAAGATGAACAAGACAATTATACCGATGATTATCAATTCTGGTGCTCCGAGACCGAACATAAGATTACCCTCCTTTTAATTTAGGGCGCCGACCTGCCCGCCATGCGAGTCCGCAAGGCGAGGCGGGCGGCTATCCGCACATAATTATCCTATTAGCTCTTTATGTTTGAAATCTTTTAAATCTGCGTTTATCCCTGGCCCAGACCTGGCTTTCGTGAACCTGAGGGCTCTATGAAGCCGTCGCCCAGGGCGGGCTGCGTCCAAAAAGGTCGCGAAAGTGGCTGAGTGGTCAACTCGTAACCAGCTGTTGCCCAAACGGGAATCCCTTTGACCGGTCATTAAAACGTTTTTTGCCAACAAATCTTGGCGAACCGGAAGATAAGCGATGTCAACTGCTTGAGCCCTAAAGGCGAGTTTTGACATCGCCTGGAGGGAGCCTTAGATTTGTCAAGAAACGTTTTAGACCAAGAGAAAAGGGATTTCGGCAACACCCTGGTAACCCGCAACCCTCAATCCACCATTCTTTAATTCCTCAATCCCTCAACTATTTTATTAACATTCCAGTCGACGAGGAGTCGCACCCTTTCGTTTTGCCTTTTATTTCTGTATACGATGTAGCCCTTTTCTATTCCCTCAAGGAAAAGATCTCTTGTAAGTATTACGTCCTGTTTGCAGTATTCCGTCAGTTTCTCCATTTCCCCAGCCTTGAACCATTCAAGGGCCTGCAGGCCGTCCGCCGATTTCCCTCTATTGAGGGTTTCCCTCACCAGGTGGTCGAGGCTTAACCTGAACCCAAGCCTATTGTAAATATCCTCAAGTATATCAAAGGTTGGTATTTTCCGTAGGTTCTTGTGGGTATAGGGTGAGAGTACGGCATAGTCAAATTTCTTCAAATTAAAACCAACCACCAGATCCGCCTTGAAAAAATGTTCAAACAACCGATCGGTCTGGTCTTCTTCATAAATATAAAAGCGATCCTCCAAACTGTCAAACACAACAGCCACAGATACCATCATCAGGTGCATGTTCTGCCAACCACCTACTTGTTCGGCTGACTTCTGCGTCTCTAAATCAAAATAGAGAATCCTTTTTTGATCTACTCCCTCAAATGCCTCCTCTCTGGATGGGGAGATGCTGTGAGGTTGTACTTCATCAGGAGAGATATCTGCCAAAGGTATCACGCCGGTTAGGGCCTCCAAAATCAGCCGAGCAGCCTCTTTGTCTAAGGGCTTATTGCCAGAACCACATCGGGGAGAATAGATGCACGCGGGGCACCCTTGTTCGCAGGGGCAGGTTCGGACCAGATCCAAGGTCTTGCCTAACAGCTCGAGGATTATCTCAAAACCCCTCTGGGCGAGTCCCACCCCTCCTGGATACCCATCATAGATAAATACAGCCGCCTTTTCCACCTGGGGATGAAACGTGTAGGATATCCCTCCGATGTCATTTCTATCGCACAATGCAAACAGGGGGAAAAGGCTAATGGCTGCATGTTCTATGGCGTGTATACCCCCCATAAAGTGAAGATCTTCATCTTTCACCATGTCTTTAATCACATCCTCAATCTCTACCCACAGCCCCACGGTCTCAAATGTCTGGGGTGGAAGATCAAGAGGGAAGGTTCCGATCAGTTCCTGACCAGGAACTCTCCTTTTTTCATAGCCAGTTATTGTTTCAGTCACCTTAAGCTGGCCAAGCTTTACCACAAACTGTCCCTTAGGTTGACTCTTGGTAACCTTGATGATCTCAGTCTCCTTTTCTGACCGTGTGTACGTAAAATACCTCAGGTCTGTAGGTCGAGCGACAATATCCTTTTTGTCGATGACGAGGCGTTCAACCTGGTAGGGGCTGGCCCTATGGAGATATATCGCACCAGGATGACACTCCTTGAAGGCCCGTATTCCACCAACTGTACCTATTGCCTCTCCGGTTCGGGAATCAAATATGGTGTACGTCTCTCCAACTGAGCGGATATCCACCTTCAGATGTGGCCTTTTTATGGTTGAAAACCACCGTTTCCTGCCTTCAGTTGTCCGACTGAGCTTCCCAGAGGATTCCAGGAAATCCAGATGTGTGGTGAGATCATCAGGCCAGATTTGAGCATCATCTAAGGTAAGAGGAGTTTCAGCTGCCGCACAGGGTAGGTGGGCCCTTACGATGTGGGAATTGTCTGGGTCGATCACAGCAGCCTCAAAGGATTGGGCAAACAGATTTGCCGGATGTTGCATAAAATACTGATCAAGCGCATCTTGGTTGGCGATGAGGGCTATGAGCGAGTCACGTCCAGAGCGTCCCACTCTGCCACCTCTCTGCCAGGTATTAATGATGGTTCCTGGGTATCCCACCAATATGCATACGTCCAGGTGACCAATATCGATACCCATTTCTAGGGCGCTCGTACATATAACCCCAAGCAGTTTTCCCCGGGCCAACTTCTTTTCAATAGAGCGGCGTTCCTCAGGGAGAAAGCCAGCCCTGTATGAACTCACTTTATCCTTTAAGCTTGGGGACAGCTGTCTGACCCACATATGAATGAGTTCGGTAACCTTTCTGGATTGAGTAAATGCAATGGTTCTTAACCCGGAATCAAGGCACTGGATAAACAATTGAGTGGCCAGAAAATTGGTGCTGGACTGGGGATTGAGAAACAAAAAGTGCTGGCCAGATTTAGGAGCACCACTTTGCGAAATCACTTCTACCTCTTTGCCAATCAAGTTTCTACCAAGATCATGGGGATTTTGAACAGTGGCAGAGGAAAGAATGAATTGAGGTGTTGTGTGATACAGAGAACAGACCCTTTTGAGCCTTCTCAATATCTGAGCAAGATGTGATCCGAAAATCCCCCGATATGTGTGCACTTCGTCAATAATAACAAAAGCCAGGTTAGAGAACAGTTCGGCCCATTTTTCATGATAGGCAAGAATACCCCTATGGAGCATGTCCGGATTGGTCAAAATAATATTTGGAATTTTCCTTTTGATTCTCTCCCTGTCCTTTGGGGATGTATCGCCATCGTATATGGTTGCCGAGATATCGGTGGAAGGTAATTCAGTAATAAATTCCGATAGGTTCCTCAATTGATCTTGCTCAAGGGCCTTAAGGGGGAATAAGTAAAGGGCTCTGGTCGTTGGTTGCCTAAGGATGTTTTCAGTGACCGGTAAATTATAGATCAGGCTCTTTCCACTTGCAGTAGGTGTAGATACCAATACATCTTTCCCCTCTTTGATGTGCCTGATGGCCTGAGTCTGATGAGTATAAAGTGCTCTCAGATTAAATCCTTTTAGGATATCCAGAATAGGTTGAGAAACGATGCGACTATCATCGTATTGGGGATCCTGGTGGGGCAGATAATGATGGAAAACAATCGGTGGGCCAAGGTCCGCTGATTTTTTTATGTGTTCAATAAAGGTTGATATCTTCATCTATTTGGCCCCTGATTCAGTGGTGTTTATTTGGTATGGGTACCATATTTTTGCCTTTATTGTAAGATCACCGAGCTAAAATTTTAGGCTAACGTCAAAGTCCAGGGTATGGGTATCTTTTTTTTAGATTATGCCCCACATAGTTCAGATGAGTGGGAGTTTCAAAATGGTTTATATAGATGGAGCCTATGATTCTAAGGCTTAGGGC
>JADFWK010000045.1 GCA_015223015.1 Pseudomonadota bacterium | reverse complement strand
TTTTCATGTATGTAATTCCCGATGTGCGATTTGTGCAGGCAGCACCTTATACCCCTTGCCCTTTCTACCCCCCATCCTGTATCCCACATCCACTTCCCACATGCTCAGGCAATCAGGTTCAGCGTATAGCCTTCATCCGGAATAATCTCTTGGATGAGTGATTCGTTAACGATCAGCGGATCCTTGAGATGGCACTCCATGGATAGGACGGAAAAACCCCTTTCTTCCAATCTGCTGACAAGGAGCGGTATACCTTTTTCAATACGTTCCTTGGTTTCCTTTTTGGTTAGCAAAAACCTTCCTTCTATCGCTTGCCCCTGAATGCTAAGATCCGCCCTCAGGGGTCCAAGCACGGATAAGTCTAACAAAAAGGTAATCCTTGAGAGATCTTTATGAGCCTTTTTCTTTCGATGTTCATCCCATTCCTTTTGAGGGAGCTGAATCAGCAACTGGCCAACGGTAAACAGACCATCAGGAAACTGAATCGGGACCGGGAGAAAAATTTTCTCTTCCTGCTCCAGTCCAAGATGGTTAAGGATTTGGATGTGGGTAAGGGTCGATACCAATCTCTTCAGGAGGACTGCACTCTCTCCTTTAAGGCCAAGGAATTTTGATGCCAGGCCTTTTAGATCCCCATCTATGAGCTGAGCAAGATTATCTCTTCCAATCGTTTTATTATGTAATGCCTCTCTGAGCTTTGCCTCCCAACTCATACCTGATTTATCAATAAGGAGCCTGAGAAGGTCTGGCCCTGATTTTGAGAATAGTCCACGCGACAAATCATCCATCAATTCCTTAAATCTGGACAGAGCCTCTCTTGAAAGCCCGTAATGAGCTATATTCTCAGAGGTAGATTTCCATAGATTCTCCTTTACTGCAGACAGTATCAGAGCAATACTGACGATATCTAGATCCGCAGGCTTTGTTCCGAGGAGCTTGAAAGTTAGAACAGGCACTGTCTCTTGAACTTTTAATGACAAGAGCCTCCCTTCGGTCAAGGGAACAGCGGTTCTGGCCATTACTCGTCTTCCTTTGATGAACAACAAGGCCTTGCTCAGAGAGAATGATTTGAGTACCATTCCCTCAACAATTTCATTTTTGGATAGTGTGAGAAAGGATTTAGGATGTGTTTCTTTTTGAAGAGATATCTTGGATGGTGAAGAGGATGGAGAACTAACTTCTATCAAGATAGACCTTCTTCTTTACCTATCTGTGAAAGTTTTTGCTTTAGATCCAAGACGAGTTTCACCTCTTCCTTGGGAATTGAAAGTCTTTTCGCTATTTCTTCTAGATCATACCCTTCACCTGCCAAGGCGATAATCTGTCTCTCTTGGCTATTAAGAGAAAGGGGGTCGCATTCGGTATCTGCGGCCTGTTGAGCATGTGACGAGAGTAATGCATCCGCCCTTTGCAACAACCCGCTCAAACTGCCTATCCTCTTGTCCAATTGTTCATTAAGTCGTTTGATAAGATGATGTTTTTCCTCCAGTTGCACCTTGAATTGTTGTGCTATTTTATCTGCGTCAGTGAAGAGCGATTCAAGTATTCTGACTGTCTTATCGAATGATTTACCTTTTTTGGGATAGCGTAATCTTCTAATCACAAATATGAAAACAACGATAATGATAATATCAATCCCAATTTGAGCAAACATCAGGAGTTGAAGCTCAGTAGTAGTTGACATTGCTAGACCCTGATATCTATCAGGTTTCCCTCAGATAGATTTGATGCCTCTTCTGACTGTTTCTTCTTTGAGCCTTTTTCATCTTGTCCGGAGCCTTTCTTCTTCTTTTTCTCTTCATCCTCTTCAATCCCTATCTTCTTGGCAGTTTCAAATTCCTGGACCTTTACCATATCCTCTCTTTTCTTCTCCTCTGTTTGCTGGGCAACAAATTGTTGATTCAACTCCAGATTCTGCTTTCTGACATTGTGCACCTCTTTCACAGCATTTCCCTGCCCCAGGACGATATTCATGTCTGTTGTGCTTGCCATTTCTTCTCCTACCTGGCAAATGAGCAGTATTGGTTGTTAGTTGTCAGCTGTTAGTCGAAAGAAACAAGTAAACCGACCACACATCAACAAAACCAGGGCATTCGCTCTGTTCCATCTCAGTGTTCAGAAATGCCATCTGCCTCTGGCAACGGGCTGCTCACAGAGCCCGAAAATCAAATAGCCAGAAATTTTGTTACATATACTTTATGAACCTCCCCGGTAGACAAGGCACTATTTACTCCGCCGATTATGAGCTTCTTCAGGCTTTCTAAGGGAGGAACCTCCTTTCTCTTGCTGATCTCCTCGGTTAATATGTCGTAAATGATTCCCCTAAACTCCTTTTTCTTGTCCGTCATTTGTCTCTTTATTTCTTTATTCGGCAATTTAAAGGAAATACTTAAAGAGATATACGTGAATTCCCTGTTCTCTGGAATGGGAATAATAAATGAATCAAAGAGCAGTACTCGCTCTTCAGGGCCTGAGATCCTGGCAAGGGGGACCGTCTCGCTGTTTTGCCTCGGTAATCCTTTAAATTTTTCCTCTTTCAGATAAAGGTATCCTATGCCTATCAGAACACAGAGCCCGATTGTGCTCACTATCCACAACCCTTTTTTACCGCTCCCTCTCCTGTCTGGTTGATTGGTCTTTTTCTTCCCTGAACTCGGTTTCGTTTTGGCGTCATCTGATTCATCTAGTTCATTTGCAGGGAATTCTTCCTCTTCAGAACCTTCTGAATTCTCCTCTTCTGAGATTGCTCCAGTCTGTTCTTCCCCCAATTCATCCAATTCACCTCCATTGAGTCCCGCTGCATTTTCGTCGTGCTCTGGAGAAACCATGTTTAACCTTCGTAATAGGATCTAAGTTTTGACCTCAAACGAATTATTGCCTTTGAGTGAATTTGAGAAATCCTTGACTCTGTTAGGCTGAGCACCCTGGCTATTTCCTTTAATGTCAATTCCTCATAGTAATAGAGTGCTACAACCAACTGCTCCTTTTCTGAAAGCTCTGAAAGGACCTCAGAAATAACATTCTTCAGTTCTTTTACCTTTAATGCATCAAGAGGGGAAGGACCAACCGAGGCCTGTTTGGTGAATGCTGGGGCAGACCCATCCGGCATAATCTTATCAAGGCTGAGCAGACTCACACCCTGGGCTCTGCTGACCATCTTGTAATAGGTGTCAATATCAATATCAAGCTCTTGGGCAACCTCGGCATCGTCTGGTTCCCTACTAAGTCTGGAATTCAGGCTCAGCATAGCATCTTCAATCCGATGAATATCCTTCCTGACAGACCGGGGAATCCAGTCCATTTTTCTCAACTCATCTAATATGGCCCCCCGAATCCTGTGCTCTGCGTAAGTCTGAAACTTAATCCCCATCTCTGAGTCAAATTTATCAAGGGCATCGAGCAACCCGACTATCCCTGCACTGGTCAGCTCTTCTCTCGATACATTGGGGGGTACCCTGACCGCCATCCTGCCAGCAATATATCTTACAAGGGGGGCATATTTAACGACGAGCTCTTCTCTGAGCTTTGGATCCACTTTTCCCTGTTCTATTTCGTAGCCCTGTTGATATCTATTAATCTCTGCCTTCATTCCCTTGGCCCGGCATTCCTGCCATAAGTCTTTTCCAGAAGAATTTAATATTACCATCAATTGGTCTTCTATCTCTCTGTTTAACGAGATAATGAGCCAGTTCTTTGAAGCTCTTACTTGACGATGACTCAGGGTAACAACATACTACCGGTTCCCTTCTCGTCACTGACTCTTGCAAACAACTATCCCATGGGATAAATCCGGCATAATCTATTGATATGCCGCCCATAAAGCGTGCCACAACTTTGCTCAGGTTCTGATACACTGACCGTGCCTCTTTTTCATCTTCGACCATATTTACCAAAAGAAGAAAGCTCTTCGTTCCATGCTGGCGGAACATCACCTTCATAAGGGCATAGGCATCGGTGATAGAGGTGGGTTCTGGGGTTACAATGACGATCCTTTCTTGCGCTGCCAGATTGAAATAGATAACATTTGAGGAGATCCCTGCACCGGTATCGATCAACAGAATATCAAAGTTGTTATTCAAGGTATCAAATTCATTGAGGAGGTTTATCTTCTGGCCTTCTGTCAGGTGCACCAATTCCTGCACACCTGAACTGGCGGGCATGACTGCAACGCCTTCCGGCCCGGTAACGATGATCTGAGATAGCCCTTTTTCACCTTTTATGACCTCCGCAATGGTGTGCTTGGGATTAAGACCAAAGATAATATCAATATTCGCCAGCCCCAGATCGGCATCAAAGATTAAAACCTTTTTCCCCATCCTTTGACATGCAATAGCTACGTTACCGACTGCATTTGTTTTCCCCACACCACCCTTGCCACTCGTAATGGCAATGACCCTGGGTTTGGTTTGTGACGAAAATGATTGAGATCGGTTATCCCTTCTCAGCCGGTAAATTTTATCAGATTTTCCCTTTACCATCCTTCTTAACCCTGTTGCCTGATCCATCGATTCATTCTCCAGTGAAAAATAGATTAATTTTCATTCAATAAGAGTTGTAGGATTCTCCCCTTATGCGCCCTCTCAATATCCTCCGGTACATTCTGCCCCGTAGTAAGGTAGGAAACAGGTGCCTGTAGTCTCATTATCTGGTTTATTACTGATCCACAGGTTTCTGTTTCATCTATCTTGGTAAATATATAGCTTTGAAATCCTAGGGGGCTGAAATTAAGAGCTGTCTGGTTCATCTCTGACTCAGTAGTTGCAACGCTCAAAAGGAGATGGGAACTTATTGCCAAATCATTGGTCATCATCTTTTTAAGTGCCTCTATCCTGTCCGTATCATACTGGCTCTGGCCTGCGGTATCGATCAACACAGCATCGGCCGTTTCCATTCTCTTCAGGGCAAAAAGCAAATCTTTTCTCGTAAATGCTGGAAAACAAGGTATACCTAAAATATGCGCATAGGTCTTGAGCTGTTCCATAGCACCTATCCTGTAGTTATCTATAGAGACTAGGCCCACCTTTTTCCCTGCCTTAAGCATGAGCTGTGCAGCGAGCTTTGCAATGGTAGTAGTCTTTCCCACGCCGGTTGTCCCGACAAAGGCCGCAACTACCTGCCTTTTATCTGTTGGTGTAAAGGGATCTCTTAGCTCGATTACCTCCATAATCTCTTTGATCGCTCTCTCACGGATATCTTTCACAGGGGCAGCCGACACTCCATCAAGTGCGCCAGCCTTTTCCAGGAAGAGCTTGGCATAATGATCCTTAACGCCGCTCCTGATCAGTTGCGCATAGAGGTTGGTGAGAGCTGGATTCAGTATTATTCTTTCGAATGTGCCTCCAGAATCATTCAAAAGATAGATCATTTCTCTAATACTCATCAGTTCTGATTTTACTTCCTGCAAAGGACTCAGATTGGTGTGAGAACTGTGATCTCCTGCTGGTACTGCGGCAATCTCAAACAGACTGTTTTCACCCTTTTTCCCCAATTTCTTCGTTGAAAGTATCATGGCTTCCGGACCCAAAACATTCCTAACCATAGCCACGGCCTCTTTAATTGTGCCTGCCTGGTATTTTCTAACCTGCATAGCCTGAGTTCACCTCTCCAATGGATTGAAATCTTATGTCACTTAGTAGCTCACTCTGAGACAACACTATCAAAGAAGGAATAAACTGTTCTACTAATTGCTTTAGATGCCTTCGCACTGTCGGCGATGTGAGAAGAATCGGTTGAATATTCTTTGCCATGGCCTTTTCTGCCTCCTCTTTGATAGAGGCAAGAATTGGATCTACAACCTTTGGGTCAACAGAAAGATACGAGCCGTGTTCCGTCTTCTGTATGCCTTTAAGGAGTATATCTTCTACATCCTGAGCCATGGTTATCAGTTTCAGCACCCCATCCTCTCCCATGTGAGGGCTGATAATTGATCTGGAAAGCTTGTGCCTCACGTATTCGGTTAAGAGCTCCGGGTCCTTTGTCAGGGGGGCATAGTCGGCGAGGGTCTCTACAACGGTTAATATGTCCCTGATAGAAATGCGCTCCCGTAACAGATTTTGTAAGACCTTTTGCACACCCCCTAAGGAAAGAAGATTTGGCACTAACTCCTCAACCGCCTTCGGATATGACCTGCTCAGATTATCAAGCAAGTTTTGAACCTCTTGCCTGCCCAACAATTCCGAGAGGTGCTTTCGAAGGACTTCGGTCAGATGGGTGGCCATAATCGTAACACTATCAACCACCGTGTAGCCGGCAAGCTTTGCTTCTTCTTTGGTTGCCTCCGGTATCCAAACAGCAGGCAGATTAAATGAAGGCTCCCGTGTTTCTATTCCCGCAATTTTTCGGGTAGCATCTCCGGGGTCCATAGCCAAATAGTGATTCACCATCAATTCAGCGCCCGCTATCCTCACCCCTTTCAGCAAAACCTGGTACTCAGCTGAATCTAGTTGGAGATTATCTCTGATATGGATCGGTGGTATTACCAAACCCATGTCAATGGCAAACTGTCGTCTGATTGATCGAACCCTATCCAGAAATTCTCCACCCTGCTCTCTATCAACCAGGGGGATGAGGCCATACCCTACTTCCAGTTCAAGAGGGTCAACCAGCAGCAGATGCTCCACCGGTTCAGGCCCCATCTCCACCTTCTCCTTCTTCTTTGTTGCAATCTCTTTTTCCTTCAATGCCTGGCTTCTCCTGCTCGCAAGGTAGACGCTGCTAGCAATGAGTATGGAGAGTACTATGAACGGTACGTGTGGTAAGCCAGGAATAAGCCCGAAAAAGAAGATGGTGAACGCAGCAAGATAGATAGCCTTTGGATAACCAAAGAACTGCTTGCCGAATTCCTTTCCCATGGTGTCTTCTGATGCTGCCCTGCTGACCACTATACCGGCGGCAGTTGATATGGTGAGTGCAGGGATCTGTGATACGAGCCCATCACCGATAGTCAAAAGGGTATAGGCCTGGGCAGCGTCAATAGCAGACATCTTTTTTTGAAGTACCCCGATAACAAATCCGCCAATAATATTAATCAGGGTAATAATTATCCCTGCGATTGCGTCTCCTCTCACAAATTTCGCTGCACCATCCATTGCTCCATGGAATTCAGCCTCCCGTGCAATCGTGCTTCGGCGCCGCTTTGCTTCATCCTCATCTATCAGCCCGGCGTTTAGATCTGCATCAATGCTCATCTGCTTTCCAGGCATGGCATCAAGGGTGAATCGCGCAGCAACCTCAGCGATCCTGGTGGCGCCCTTGGTAATAACCACAAAATTAATAATAACCAGGATAGCAAAGACGATCATGCCTACTACGTAATCTCCTCCGACCACAAAACCTCCAAAAGACTTGATAACCTTCCCTGCTGCCAGAGGCCCCTCGTTGCCATGGAGCAGTATCAAACGAGTAGATGCCACATTGAGGGAAAGCCGAAACAGGGTCACCACCAAAAGCAGTGAGGGGAATATGGAAAAATCCAGGGGTTTGAGTGAATACATGGCAATCAGGAGGATAGTTATCGCCAGTGTGATATTCAGCGCTAGAAGGAAATCCAGGACCATGGGCGGTAGCGGGATAATCATAACCACCAGGACCGTAACCACCCCAACAACGGTCAGCATCTCACTGACAGCGCCAGGACTCGATTTTGATTCTACGACATCTTCCATTGTAAGTGCCTAAAGTGAGCTAAAGTGAACTAAAGTGCCTAAAGTTACTAATGCCTACTGCTTACTCCCTACTGCCTATTAAGTACCCGTTGTGTAATCCCTCAATTCCTCAATCCACAATCGACAATTCCTCAATTTCCGCTACCTGCATGTGCATACTTTCCCTTCAATTTGTAAATATATGCCAAAACCTCGGCAACAGCCTGATACAGGGCAGGTGGTATTTCTTCACCGATTTCAACCAAGGAATAGAGGCTGCGGGCAAGATCCCTATTCTCTAAGATAGGGATATCATGTTTTGCTGCCAATTCTTTGATTTTTGCAGCTATTTCTCCTGACCCTTTTGCGAGCAACCGAGGTGCCCCCATGGCAGAACTATCATACTTCAAGGCAACTGCAAGAGCCGTGGGGTTGGTTATCACTACATCCGCCTGCGGAACCGCCTGCATCATCCTCCTTCTCGCCATCTGCATCTGAATGCTCTTTATCCTTGATTTGATCAAGGGATCACCTTCTGTTCTTTTTAATTCGTCCTTCACCTCTTTCTTACTCATCTTGATCTTCTTCTCAAACTCCCATTTCTGGAATGCATAATCGATGACTACGAGAAAGATCATTGCCAGGGTACACCTGATAAAGATCTTGAAAATGGCGATGAGGATATAAGCCACAATTGAATGCACTTCCATCTCCCCTAAAGAGGGAAGGTTTTTCATCTCACCCCTTAAGGTCCAATAGGCTATCCCCCCGACGATGGCTAACTTTAACAAGCACTTGAATAATTCCATAAACGATTGCTTGGAGAAAAGCCTGCCAAAACCCTTAATTGGATCCAATTTTGACAACTTGGGCTTGATCAATTCGCTGGAAAACATAAAGCCCACCTGCATGATATTTGAAAACACGGCTGCAACAACAATGGCCGCCAAAAGAGGGCCGATTGTTAAGATAAATGAGGTGATCATCTTTTCACCAAATACCATGAGATCTGCTAAACTAAGATCATGCAAAGTGGGAAGAGAAAATGCCCCTTTCATGATAGTCTGGATCTGTGAATACATATAGGATCCAAACACCGTTAACGTGATGAGACCGGTCAGGAGTACAGCCACTGAAGGCAACTCCCTGCTCTTTGCTACCTCTCCCTTCTTTCGGACATCTTCTCTCTTCCGTGGAGTTGGTTGTTCGGTTTTTTCCTCAAAACTCTTTTCAGCCATCACTTACACCTTTAACCAGGACATGGTATTCA
>JADFWK010000258.1 GCA_015223015.1 Pseudomonadota bacterium | reverse complement strand
TTTTGCCCAATGAGACAATTATGATTTCTACTGTTCAATAGTGACAATCTAACAGGGTGAATTTGAAATTTGGGCTTTCACCTTTGTCATTCGAATTCATTTTATTTGCATACTTGGACCCTTTTAGGGTTACGATTCAAGCCACCCCTTCTAGGGGTGGTAGTTGACTGTGTCCTTTAAATAATAGAGAGGACCCCCAAAAAAACAGCAGGGAATAACAGAACGATAGAGGATATAATGAAAGGTCTCAGTAGTGATGCGGATAGGAGGGCATTATCTGCTCTGTTGAAATCCAGTGCCCTTATAAACTCATCACTCCAAATCTCCGATGTACTTGATTCTGCCATGAAGGTGGCTGAGGAGTTTACGGAGGCTGAGGCCAGTTCAGTGCTTGAGCTTGATGAAGAAACAGGGGATATCATTTTCAGATTGGCACGGGGTAAGAAGGGTGGATTTGTCCGGACAAAGAGATTGAAGCTCGGTGAGGGAATTGCTGGATCGGTCATACAGAACGGAAGGCCGATGATTGTCGAAGATGTGGAAAAGGAAAGGAGATTTAGCAATCGGTTTGACAAGGAAACAGGTTTTAAGACACGGTCACTCATCTGTGTTCCGCTTTTTATCCGGGAAAAGACGACAGGTGCCCTTCAAGTCATCAATAAAAAGAATGGAGGCCCATTTACCGAGGAAGACCTTGATCTCCTGACAGCCCTTGCTCAGCAGATTGCTGTTGCACTGGACAATGCGAAGCTTTACGAGAGGCTGGAGGAGAACTTCAAGCTAACTGCCGAGGAACTTAAAGCCACACAACAAAAGTTGATTCGATCGGAGCGATTAGCAGCCCTGGCCAATCTGGTTCAGGGAGTGTCCCATGAGGTACGGAACCCGATTATGTCCATAGGGGGCTTTGCAGCGAGGATGAAAGCTGGGCTAGGGAAGAAACATAAATTCCATAGATATCTTGACATCATCCTTCAAGAGACATCAAAGCTCGAAAAACTTGTCAAGGATGTGAAAGAGCTTGCAGGAATGCATACTGCCTATCTCCAGCCAGCAAACATGAACAATCTCTTGTTCACGGCCATAGAGAATTTCTCTCCTGCCCTATCCCAGAAATCCATCCATCTCGAAACGGATATCGAAGAGGGCTTACCTCCTGTTACGGTGGATAAGGCGCAGATAGTGAGGGCATTGAAGAATATTGTCCAAAATAGTGTGGAGGCTATGCCTTCGGGAGGCACGCTTAAGCTGAGGGCTCGGGAGGTAGACTCTCACATCCAGATCGTGATAGAAGACTCTGGTATTGGCATAGACGAGTACGAACTTGACTCCATCCTGGAACCCTTTGTTACTTCCAAGACAACGGGGGCTGGGTTGGGGCTGACTATGGTTTATCAAATCGTAATGAATCACCAGGGTGAAATTGACATCAAGAGCAGGGGTGGTAGAGGAACGAAAGTAACGCTTGATTTACCTTTAAATCTTCAATCTCAAATGGAGGGCTAAGAAATGAGACGGAATAAGGGTCTGTTGCTTGTGGCTATTGCCCTTATTATCGGTGGTTTGCTGGTTTTCTACTTCAGTTATTATTATGGCAAAGAAGGCGAAAAACAAGCAACTGTTGAGAATACAGACATGGATCGGGAGGAAAGAGCTCAAGAGGAGCAAGCGGTAACTGCTGAGAAAAAAACGGAAGAGGTTTCAGGAGAACAGGGAGTTGAGGGCCAGGCCACGGACGTTGAAGATGAATGCAGGAGGATGGAAAAAGAGCTTATGGAGTTTTTCACATATCTTGATAAAAAGGATTATATCAGGAAGTTGGGCATAGGGGAAGATATGCACACCCATTTCAAGAAGATCCTTCGTCGGTTATCCTTAAACCCTCCTACTCCGGCAGGAGAAGGATTGAAAATTGATACGATTATCAAAAATATATACCATTTTTATAGGGCACTAAGTTTGCAGGATCTAAAGCTCATAAGGCTGATTTTACAGAATGAAGCGGACACCTTAGAGATGAACCTGGCGGCACTGTACCCATGGCTCATGTCAGCAGATAGATGCAGCCAAAAGGATGGGCTGCCACCCTCTCTGGATACCACTTACCGATACGCCGGTTTTTTGGCAAATTCTATTGGGGGAAGGGCCTATCTATTTCGGCGGGAAACAAGGTTGCGACTCCTTATGAATTATTACTGCCTCCTCATTATTCATGAAGCTGACAAAAGAAAGATGAACAGTTTCGGGATCGATATAACGCCGTTCCTGGAGCCGTTGGCTGAGGAGATTGAAAACTATCAATTTCTCTACTACCGGAAGGAGTATGCGGGTAAGCTAATTGATCTGAAAAACTACTACGTAAAGAAAAGGAAGATCTCCTGATATCTCTCTAAGCCTCATCAAGATACGAGAGGGTTGATTCCCAGAATCTTATATCAATCTGCAGTCTCTGGTAGAATTTGGTATTGGTAATGGCAATGCCGCCAATTTCAGCAAGGGCCAGAATAAAGTCTATCTCTTCACTATCATATTCCCTTTGTTCTGCCGAATAGAGGCGTATTTCTCCAATAACATATTCATTCACAACAATGGGAACAGCCAGAATAGACACGATACCTTCTTTTTTTGCCTCATCTCGATACTGTATACTATCGTCTGCAGCAGCATCCTTTATAAGAACTGTTGTTCCTCTTGCTACATCTGGCATACTCTTATCTGCCTGAAGAGGTCCTTTTTGAATATATTCATCGCTCAATCCTCTTGATACAACCATGTCCAGCCTGCCAGTTGTCTCGTTCAAAAGATATACGCAACATCCCTTAATATGCATAATCTGGCTGATTTTTTCTGCCATTGAATCTAAGACCTCCCCTGAGTTCAGATCAGAAAGGAGATCTCGAGAAACCTCATGTAAAATTTTGAAAAATTTGGTGGATCTTTTGGTGTCAAAAGCTTCCCGGGATACAGCTTTAGCCCCGTGGCGTTTCATTTTCACATGATGGACAGGCTCTATTCCTCCTCTTTCGAAAAGCCTGGTCAACTTTTCCTTATCCTTTTCATACATTCTGGCATTTATTATGGCCAGTCCAGCCATTTCGCCCAGGGCGGACACAAATTCAATCTCTTCCTCTGTAAAGGATCTGGGGGAGGAAGTATACAGTCTCAGCATTCCGATTACCTTATGGTGAATCTGAACAGGTACACTCAATATCGAAGCAATCCCTTCTTCGGCCTTTTCCTTGGGGTACTGGATTCGTGGATCGTTTTGTGCGTCAATAATCAAGACCGGTTTTCCGTCCAATACCTCTGGTACGCTCTTATCCGCATTCAGGGGCCCTTTTCTCAGATACTTCTTGCTCAAGAAACGGGATGCAACAAGCTCTAAATCCTTCGTCTCCTCATTTATGAGTCTGAGGCTGGCGGCGTTTATTTTCATTGCAGGAACGATCCTTTTTACAATGAGTCGCAACACCTCTTTTGAATCAAGCACCGATAAGATAGCCCTGGATACCTCGTGGAAGACCCTGAAATATGCAATTTCTTTTCGTTCCATTTCTCCCCATGCCAGACTTGTCAACAACGATAATATATAGGAATTGTTCTTAGGGGTCAAGAAAATAGGGGCACGGCCAGGGTAACGTCAAAGTCCAGGGTATGGGTATCTTGTCTTATGACGCGGCCCTGGGGGCACGGTAACGTCAAGGTGTATAGAGGGTACGGGTTGTCTCTTTTCAGGCATGTTCTGTGATACTGTTTGCCTTTTAGCGGCATTGTATGTATTTTTTTACAGGCTGTTGTCGAAATCCCTTTTCACTGGGTCTAAAACGTTTTTGATCCCGCCTATAAGGAGGCGGGACTCCAGGCGATGTCAAAACTCGCCTTTAGGGCATGCTCACGTCATAGTGAAACCTAACCTATTGAGTTTTAGGCTTCTTGCAGGGTATGGGTATCTTTTTTTTGGATTATGCCCCACATAGTTTAGATGAGTGGGCGTTCCAAAATGGTTTATATAGATGGAGCCTATGATTCTAAGGCTTATGGCT
>JADFWK010000257.1 GCA_015223015.1 Pseudomonadota bacterium | reverse complement strand
CCCCGGCGTGATTTGCTGCATCCTAACTATCTCTGGCACTCTGTCCAAACTTCCCGCGGCTGCCCCTTTAATTGCAATTTCTGCTCGGTCTCCAGATACTTGGGCAAAGAGTATCGTCAACGCAGCGCCATGAATGTACTGGATGAACTGCAGGAAATAAAGGGTAAATATATCTTCTTTTTGGATGATAATCTGATCGGCCATAGCCCGGAGAGCAAAAGTAGGGCAATCGAATTATTCGAAGGAATGATCAAGAGGGAACTGAACAAGAAGTGGTGGATGCAGGCCTCTGTTAATGTAACTGATGACGAGCAAGTGATTAAGCTTGCAGCTCGGTCTGGCTGTATGTTTGTGTTTATTGGATTTGAGACCATAAGTGAACAAACCCTAAAGGACATGGGCAAGCGGGTTAACCTGAAAATAGGGGTAGAGAATTATAAAAGAGTGATAGATGCTTTTCATAAGCATGGCATCGGGGTGGTGGGATCATTTGTCATCGGAAATGATCATGAGTCGCCCGCATACTATAGAGAATTGTCTAGGTTCATTGTACGCGCAGGGGTTGACGTGCTTCAGATGACTATCCTTACCCCCCTTCCCGGCACCGCATTAATGGAGCAGAGGAAAAAGACGGGCCGGTTACTCTACCAGGACTTCCCTAAGGATTGGGTCAGATATCGCTTGTCACATGTCGTTCAACAACCACAGGGGGTAGACCCAGACACGGTATACATAGGCAACAATTATATCAAAAATCACGTTTACGCCTTCCCAACGAACCAGTACCGCATGATGAAATCATTGCTTAGCCTTAAAAACCTCACTAACTTCTATGCTGTTTACAGGTTTAACAAGGCCCTCAAAAGAGGCTGGCAAGGTTCCCATTACTACAAAAAATATCCTATCAATTTTGATGCAACTGCTTCTTGACGGTCTTTGCGGCTGATGCTTACCACGCATAACCCCAAACACGCTTACCCGGCCCTGCCATTCAGCTTCTTCCAGCCTCAAATATGCTGCTGAGCCCGCCCTTCCTGACCGATTGCACGAGGGTTCCCTGTCTCTTGTATTCTTCAAATCTATTTTGAAAATAGTTTTTCTATGAACCATGCCGTCAGTGTCTGCTAATCCCGAGATGGTTGTATCAGCTCGAATTCTCATTATTGCTGAGAAGGGCCTACATAGGGGGTTGTTTTGAATTAATCGATTTTCTGTGAGGTGTGTTTCATTTGGTAATCGAAAGACGGAGTTCACAGTGAGTGAAGAAAGCATTTAGGGGCAATCAAAAAAAGGGCGGGAAAGGCGCAGGATAAACGTTACTTATAGCTGAGCCTGAATCTCTTCTGCATGTATTCCATGTATTCGTTTCCGTACCGGACATTCAAGATCCATAGCTGATATTGCTTCTCATAAGGTACATGTTCGGCCTTGACATAGTCGAAGGGATAAAACAAAACCGGGATCCTTTCCATGTTATAGACACCGGTCAATTGTGCAATAGCAGTGGAGAGCACATTCCAGGGCAGGTCTTCAGAATTGGTCACCAGAACAGTGATACCGTTCAAAAGTTCAGAGAGATTGATTCCCAGACTTGACCGATTAACAATTAGAACAGCATTCAGGTCATCCTTATGCATTAAAGAGTAAGCCGTTCTGTTCCGTAAAAAACCCAAGCGGCTGTAAACTTCTTCTAGAGATTCACCCCCAGAATCGTCTTGAGCCAGACCAAAGGCATCCAGAAGCAGGCCTCCGGAATGGTGACTGTAAAACCGTTTCAGATCCCATAGGTCAAGTTTTGAGCTTTCCCTCAGCGACCAACCTTCCGGGAGTTTCATACCGAGAGACAGACTGGTATAGGGAAGATAGGAAAATAGATCCATAGAGCAGCCACGGGGGTTATTCAGAGTTCTGGCAAAGTCTCCAAAAACTCGATCAGGGAAAATGCTCTCTGGACGAAAATAACTTATCACATAATCCATTTCTGCAGAGGGCAGGCGATGCATGTCATTCAAATAATGCATGATTTGTTTCAACACGGTAAACCCGGCCCGCCTGTTGTCCATAGTCCTTGCAGCATGGTGATGAATCATCCAGGCCCTCTCGTAAGCCCTCACCATGGAGATATGGCCATAAATCATCCCGTTCGTCTGGTAGGTGAAATGCTTCTCGATCTCGGGGCTCTCCTGGTAAATCTTCTTATAGGTTTTTTTGAAATTCTCCCGATGAGACTGGATGAGGCGATACTTCGTGGGATAGATAAACCCTGTCTTAAAAAAGAATTCCCACAGGGCGTCCATGTCGATCTCGCTGGCAATACGGGCATGGGGGTCCAGGGCACTGGTGAGGATGTGTGTTAAACGGCTGTAAGTATTGATATCCATATCCAAAATCGAAAGGCCGCAACGGATGCCTTTTCCTTTTTCCTCAGAGCGGTAGATCACCTGGGCAGAACACTTCATACTCACGGCACCGGCAAAATCGATTATCAGCTCGGGGATGATCATCCCCTGCAAAAGAACTCCCTGATTTGACTTTTCATAAACGGAAAATCCCGAGGTAGAAATATCCGCAATGTCTAATTGAACTCTCTTATTCAAAAGCGGATGATTGAAAATAAGAGTAGGCGATGGAACCAACTGCTGCCGGGGATTGCGCATCCGCTTTCTCTTGAAGCGGGTGATTTTTTCTTCCACTGGGGCAGCCACAATCTCCTTGTCTGTAAGGCCGCCCCGCTCACGTATACACCGACACAGGCCAGAAAAGAAAATCTTTTGCCCGTGCCGCAAATGAATGGTGACTAATGCATCTGAATTTAACCAGTGTAGGGAATCAGATGACTGTGAGTCGATTTTGATCCGGAATCCCACGGGGCTAAAATCCAGTAACTCACCGTGAGCCTGAAACCCGCTCTGGATTAACTCAACGACCACCTCGTGGCAGGGATACCGCCTTGCCTGGCGTTGCCCTACGATATAGCTGGTGGAGGGTAATTGAACGGTAAGGCCGCCTCTGTCTATCTCTTGCAATACGGCCGGTACCAGTATCATAGAGGAACCATCATCAATGACAATATTGAGGAATTGATAGTTCTCTAGTTCGAGACCTGAAGAGGTTTCATTTGGCCAGCGACAGGTGAGGTCTTTGCCGAGGCAGGGCTCAGGACGGACTTTAACAAGAATACCGTCTTCATGTTTCCGATGACGGAGGTGGGCAAAAACATATCCATCCATAAAATGGACATGATTGAGCATATTGGTCAGGGTCTCTTGATCAACGAAGTCGGCACTTTCAAGATCATGGATAAGCTCCTCGTGCTGGAAGAGCCACGGTGGAAGTCGGTATTCGTCTCCAGTGGCACGTCTGGTAGATTGCTCCTTTTGGGGGAAGGTATGTGTTGATCTATTCCCAGCCATTTACGCCGCCCCTATTTCCACGGAACTTATTGAACTGCCCTTTTCAACTAACCGCTGTGGTACAAAAAATCACCCGGAGTAAAGACGCAGAACGTCCCCTCTCTCAAAAACATGCTGAAGACCGGAAAGACCCTGGTATAAACATCTTTCGCAAAAGGATTACTGTCAGGAAGCTCTGACACTGCGTTAAGGATGAGGTAAACCTTTGTCATGTATCTGCCCCGAGATTCTGATCTCTCATTCCAGAACGCCTTGAAAAAGTTTCTATAGGTTATAAAGCCAAGTTTAAGAGAATGTAGCTTTGCAAAGGCGATGGAAATACATAGTCTTTACTCTTATATGGAAAAAAATACTTTGTCAATACCTACCTTGATTTGTTCCGAAAAAAATTTATTTTGCATATTCGCCTGTAAGGCAAGGCTAACAAGATAAAGAGCATGTTGGCAATAAAGAGAAGAATCCCAACCGGCTTCAATTCCAATAATCAGATACTCCAATTGGGGCGAAGCCCCTAAGTCCTAATTAACATGTGACCCCAAGTAGATAAGTATTTTCTCAACAACCTGATCCAGGGTTAGTTCCGTGGTGTCGATGATGGTGGCATCTTTGGCTGGCTTGAGGGGGGCAAGGGAGCGATTCATGTCCTGGTCGTCTCGCCTGATGAGATCTTCTTTTACCTTTTCCCGTGAGATGGGCTCTCCTCTGCTGAGTCGTTCCTGGAACCTGCGATCGACCCGCACCTCTAACGATGCATGAACATAGAATTTATGCTGAGCGTCTGGAAAAACTACGGTTCCCATATCACGACCCTCAGCTACCAGGGGGCCCTGAGAGCCGATTTTTCTCTGAAGCCTGGTCATTGCCGCTCTGACCACTTCCAGTGCCGACACATCGGATGCCAGCAAATCTATATCGGGCTCCCTGATCGCCTCCGAAATATCCTCATCACCCAGGTAGACTTTGGTTGCATCACCTTCCGGGACAAAGCGTATGTCGAGCTCACTACAGATTTTGGAAATGGACGCTTCATCGTGCAATCCTATGCCAGTCCGTTTGCGAGCGAGCGCAACAACACGGTACATCGCTCCTGTATCCAGGTAAGGGTAGCTAAGCCTTTTTGCCAGGAGGCGACTGACTGTACTCTTTCCAGACCCTGTTGGTCCATCTATGGTGATCACATGGTTCATTTCAAAAGAGGATCTTTTCCAGGGTATTGATAAAGCGCTCATTCTCTTCAGGGAGGCCTACAGTCACCCTGATATGATCCTTTAATCCGTAGCTATCCATCGGGCGGATGATAACCCCTTGCTTGAGCATACGCTGGTAGGTTTCTTGTGCACCCAGGGGTGTTTTGAGGAGGAAAAAATTGGTCTGGGTGGGGATATACTCAAGACCCATCCGATCCAACTGAGCATAGAGGAATGCAAGACCTTCCCTGGTAAGGCTTAGTGTCTTTTTCACAAACCCATCATCGTCGAGCGCGGCCAGGGCCCCGACCTGGGCCATATAATTTACATTAAAGGGCTGTCTGACCCTATTGATACCCTCTGTTATCATCTCCGAGGCAAACCCATAACCAATCCTGAGCCCAGCCAATCCGTAGATCTTTGAAAAGGTTCGCAGTACCACAAGGAGGGGGTATGAATCCAAGAGTTCCAATCCGCTGACAATGTTTGGATCGGTGGCAAATTCTATATAGGCCTCATCTAAAACAACGATCACATCCGGGGGAAGGGCGTTTAGGAAACGGTCGATCTCCTCCTTAGCAAGGGCCTTTCCAGTAGGATTCTGCGGGTTATTGACGAAAACAATCTTTGTACTAGCAGATACTGCCTTGATCATAGCTGGCAGGTTGACAGAGAAATCTGTGAGGGGCACTGTGACTACTTTTCCGTCAAAACTTTTCACAAATGTTTCATAAAGTAAGAAGGCATGCTGGGGAATGATAACCTCCTCATCAGGCGAGAGAAAGGTGTGTACAACCAATTCTATGAGTTCATCTGCTCCATTACCCACCAAGATTCTGCTCATGGGCAACCCGAACTTATTGGCCAGTTTCTCTTTCAAATAATAGGCATCGGCGTCAGGGTACTGGTGGATTTTATTCAGGTTTTCGGTAATTGCCCTTATAGCTTTGGGTGAGGGGCCTAATGGATTCTCATTTGAGGCCAGTTTTATGGAACCGAATATCCCGAGCTCTCTCTCAAGTTCCTCTATCGGTTTTCCTGGCGGATACGGGGTCAAGCTTTCAACGCATTTTCTGATTAATTGTTTCATGGTGAATCTCTCTTTTTTGGTTTCTTATAAAGGACGCGTAAGGAAAAGTAAAGGTGAATTGGAGAGGGAAAACTGTTCCAATGGGGGTCTGTTGCGTTTGTTGTGTTCATTGGGTTTGTATCGTTAACCTCGTAAGCAGGACGTATTAACTGACTGGGCAAGGTTAAACAAAGGGAGTGTTAGAGTCTGATCCTGGGTCGGTATGGATGGAACGTAAAGAGGGATATCAAGGTGATAAAACTTACTCAAGGATTTTCAGGATTTGGTGGAGTTCTTCTTTGATTTCTGCCAAGATATCACCCTGAGGAACAGCGGTCCCATCACCCTTTTTCATAGCCTTGAGCCTATTCTTGGCACCTGCTATGGTGAGCTTTTCTTCGTAGAGGAGCTTTTTTATCGCTCCGAGGGTCTCAATATCCTCCCGCCTATACACGCGCTGATGGGAGTCTGCCCTTTTCGGCCTCAGGGTGGGGAACTCTGACTCCCAGTAGCGAAGGACATAGGGTTTTACCCCAACTATCCGGCTAACCTCACCGATCCTGAAATAGCGCTTATCGTCCGGGATGTACATCTTATAGAACTTATAAAGTGAACTAAAGTGAACTAAAATGAACTAAAATGCCTAAAGTTCTTGGTAACGTTCAAAAGTTGAGGCATTTAGGTTTAAAAAGGTAATGGCTGTTTCTGAAAGGCGATATCTCACAAAAAATACCACCGTGTTCTGCAGTGGCCAAATATTTGGGATTTACTCCACAAAGGAT
>JADFWK010000256.1 GCA_015223015.1 Pseudomonadota bacterium | reverse complement strand
ATTTTGAAACGCCCACTCATCTAAACTATGTGGGGCATAATCCAAAAAAAAGACACCCATGCCCTGGAGAAGCTTAGAAATCAATAGGTTAGGTTTCACTATGACGTGACCGTGCCCTAAAGGCGAGTTTTGACATCGCCTGGAGCGAGCCTCAGATTTATCAAAAAACGTTTTAGACCAAGGGAAAAAGGATTTCGGCAACAGCCTGTTAAGACTTTTTCCGTTGGAGCAGCGGTTGATATGGAGAAACAGGTGTCATTGGACCTTCTCAAGCAGATTGAATCTGGTTATTCTCTGCCTTCACTATCTCCAGTAGCCGTGCAGCTAGTGGAAGTGGCATTAGATGATTCTTCCTCTGCTGAAAACCTTACCGCTCTCATCGAAACAGACCCCTCTCTTGCCGTTCGAGTGCTCAAGTTAGCAAACAGCACCTTTTTTCAAACTCGCCAGCCCACTACCTCCTTAAAACAGGCCGTTGTCAAGTTAGGGTACCAACGCCTCAGAATCATGGCCCTATCCCTGTCATTGAGGGACACCTTCCCCATGGGGAAAATAGGTGCTCTCGACTACGAACAATTCTGGCACACTACCCTGTACCGGGCCCTCATAGCGAAGTCTTTAGCTGCACATGTGAGAAACTGTTATCCTGAAGAGGCCTTTATTGCAGGATTGATCATGGAAATCGGGCTCCTCATCCTCTTTGACCTCAGGATCAGGCAGGATGCTGAGGCGCCTCCCATTAGATTGGAGCTACTGGAAGACCTGATATCGTGGGAGAAAAAACGCTATGGAGTCGATCATCGACAGGTCGGTGAAGCAGCCCTGAAATACTGGAGGTTTCCGGACACCATCGTCCAGTGCCAGTCGCTTTACGGGCAAGCCGCCTTATCTCAGGATGCTCCCGTACTTGCAAAGATCTCCGAGCTTTCGAGGGAATTTTCATGTTTGCTCTCCCAAGAGAATGCTGCTTTTCACACCCTCTTTCAAGATGCTGAAGAGTTTCTTGGTCTGGACCGGGAGATTATTAACAATATCCTCATGGCAACCTTTGATGAAGTTCAGGATATTGCAGACAACCTCAGTGTGGAAGTGAACAAGGAACGGGACCTCATGGAAATCATGGAAAAGGCCAACACGGCTCTCAGCCAGATCTCAGATAAGATTTCAGCGCATCAGGAGATCACCGGCACAGTATCGCTTCCCTCTTTTGATTCGCTGGACGACCGACACGGCATTGTTGAACACACCCTCCAGGCTGTGGCTCATGAGATTCGAAACCCCCTGCTTGCCCTTAGCGGATTTGCCCGAAAGTTGGCAACTTCCCTGGATCCAGACTCCAAAGGAGGAGAATATGCGAGGATTATCCTTGAAGAGGCCTCAAGGTTGGAGAAGGCCCTTTCCGAGATGACCAGTGAGAATAGGTGAAATGTCTCAAAAAACGCTTGGACACAAGAGATCCTCATGGTATATGAAGAACTTAGATCGCTTCGCTCACAATTGGAATGTTGGCCTACCCTGGTGCGACAGCTTCGGAGAATTCTCAGACTCCCAAAACCCAGGTCTGGGCCAGGGAACAATGGAAAATTGGAATATTGGGTTCTGGGAAACTGCGGCAGTGGTTTATTGACAAAACCCTATTGACAAGGAAGTTGATAGATGAGAAACTTCCATATAAGATCATTACTCCAACATTCCATTATTCCAGGTGCGAGGCAATACACAATAGCCTCAAAAAACTCCTTTAATTTTAATATGTTGTAGAAATTCCGAGACGTTAAATTATTCAAATCAATGCCACCAGAGCTCTTTTATGATCAGCCTGCGCACATCGTGCAGGAAGAGAAAATGGCCATTACCAGCCATAGCTCCCCTGTGTTTTTGCTTTAGAAATGAGACGCGGAACGAAATTTGCAGAAATAGTCTTATAACATAGTATTTGGCCTTAGGGATATCAGTATGGGCGAAAAAATCCTTATTATCAGTGACAATAACAAGGATGTGGAACTCCTCAAGAGAATCCTTGAACCTAAGGGATTTGATATCGAGTGGTTTGCAGGCTTCGATGAAGTCAGGGATAGGATTCTTGAAGACTCCTATGGTGCCATTATTGCCGATTACGGCCTCATTGGAGATATAGCCTTTAGGTGGATAGCACTTCTTCAGGAGAATAGGTCCAAATCCTGTTTCATCCTCTATGGAGAAAAAGTTAAAGCAGATAGCATTTCAGAGATACTCCAGAAAGGAGCCTATGGATTTGTTCCCCGGAACCTCCTCTCCGAACGCATCTATGACACTATTCTCGGGGGCTTGGATAATCGAAAGGCATTTATTGAGATTCTGAAGATGATTGACGAGCAAAGGCATGTTAATGAAACGCTCGAAACAGAAAAGGAGGCCCTCGGAACAAAGAACCAGGAGCTGGGATTCATCAATCGGCTCAGCAGTGAGGTGGCATATGATCTGAACTGGGGTGGCATTCTTCCCAGGATCTTGAATTCTGGCCTTCTTACGGTGCTCGAACCTGAGCTTCTCAGCATCCTCTACCGGATCGGTTCGGACTGGAACCTTTCGCTCCACGTATCAAAAAACGAAATCAATAAGGAAACCCTCAAAAAATTAAAGAGAGATTTAGTTGGCAGGTACTTTTCGCTCTCAGAGGAAAAGATATCGCTCAGAGAATTGGCCCTTCACCTGTATCCAACTGATATCAAAGTGTCCGCCTCCTGTCCCATCCCCTTTTCCAGACCGTGGATTCTCCCTTTGAGTCTGGCTGGAAAGCCATTGGGTATGCTCGGTATTGTTCCAAAAGATACCGAAGCGTTGAGGGGAGGGAAAAAGGAGTTGATGTCAACTGTCTCAAACATCCTTGCAATGTCACTGGAAAATGCCCAGGAATATCATAGACTCAAAGAGATGACCGTTACTGATGGCCTAACCGGAATTTACAATCGCACAGGGTTTAGAGACTTTATCGAAAGAGAGTTTCAAAGGGCAAAAAGGTATAATAAAACCCTTTCCCTCGTTATGATCGATGTGGATGGGTTTAAGCCAATTAATGATTCGCTTGGGCATCAAGCAGGGGATTATGTCCTCCGTGAGCTAGCTGCATGCCTACAGAACTGCATAAGGAAAAGTGATATCGCGGCCAGGTATGGGGGAGACGAGTTTGCAATCCTTCTTCCGGAAACTGAAATGGAGGAGGCGGAAGTACTGGTGAAAAGGGTTCTGCGCGATCTCAAGGATCATGCCTTTGAATGGGAGTCTGAAAGGATCAAGGTGGAGATAAGCCTTGGAATTTCCACTACCGATGAGCTCAAGAAAGGTGAAGGGGAGAAAGAGCTCATTCAAAGAGCCGACTCCAGGCTCTATATTGCAAAGCAGTCACCGGATTTTCCCTACCAAGTGTCAAAACTGGCATGAGGTCCTTCCGAAAACGCCTCCGGATCGCAAAAACCTCCATAAAAATACCTCAGCACTCTTTAGCGTTCCCGAATTCTTTGCACCCACATCTTTAAGGTTTATGATGGTGACACACGGCACTTTGAAACAAGATGTGAAGAGTATTAGCAGGGTCCGGTTGAGATCTCTGGTGAAACGCATATTCTAGTGAAGCTCCGCCTCAAACCGACGAGACACGATGGCATTATGAAAATCCTAAATTTTAATATCGAAATCCTAAACAAATTCTAATATCCAAATTCCTAATGTTCTAAACCTAAATGCCTT
>JADFWK010000255.1 GCA_015223015.1 Pseudomonadota bacterium | reverse complement strand
CTAAGTGACAATAGGCTCATGGTCGGGGATGATATTTTTCGTGAATCTCTTTTAGTCTTTCTCTGGCGACATGGGTATAGATTTGGGTTGTTGATATGTCAGCATGTCCCAACATGATCTGTACTGATCTCAGATCAGCCCCTCCCTCCAAGAGATGGGTAGCAAAGGAGTGCCTTAGGGTGTGGGGAGAGACTTTCCTGGTGATTCCAGCCTTTAACGCATATTGTTTTAGAATTTTCCAAAACCCCTGTCTTGTTAGAGGTTTCCCCCTCCTGTTGAGAAAAAGGTAGGGGAGTTTTCCCTTTTGCAAAAAAGAGGGCCTGCTATCCTGCAAATACTCCTTGAGAGCATCGAGTGCCTTGGTACCCATGGGAATAATCCTCTCCTTTGAACCCTTGCCCATAGTCCTGATAAAGCCTGCTTCCAGGTTGATATTGTTTATTTTAAGGCCAACTAATTCAGTGACTCTGAGGCCGGTGGCATATAAAAGTTCTAACATGGCCTTGTCCCGCCTTCCCAAGTCTGTCTGAGGATCTGGCTGTGAAAGGAGAGCTTCTACCTCATCCCTGTTTAGAATATTGGGTAGATGTTGGTAGAGTTTTGGTATACCCAATAACCGAGCCGGGTTTGATTCAATTTTCCCTTCAGTAACACAAAAACGGTAGAATGTCCTTATGGAAACGAGGCATCGGGCCAGAGACCTTGCTGATAATTGTGGCCTCTTTTCAGCCACAAAGGATACCAAGTCATCTTGGGTAATCTGAAGAGGGGCAGCTCCTCTCTGGTTCAAGAAATCAAAAAAGGTGATGAGGTCGTGATTATAGGCCACGATCGTATTAGCAGACAAACCCCTCTCCACTCTGAGGTGATTCATAAACTGATCTAATAACTGATATTCAGAGGAGTCTTTCGTCATGAAAATAGTCCATCTGTGACTATTCAGCCACTAAGTCACTAAGACACAAAGGAGCAAAATCAGTTATATTCATACATCAGCTAAGGCAAACCCCCATTACAATGTGCCTATTATTGAATCAGGCATAAAAATAATTATACTGTAATCTTGGTGACTTTGAGTCTTGGTGGCTGAGTTAATGTCCATCTTTCCTAAAAGGAATAAAAATTTTCGTTGCCTGTCAAAACCCTTGCCCTCCCGTGTTCAAGGGTGACCATTTGCTCTAACCGGACACCGCCGTTGCCTGGCAGGTATATCCCGGGCTCAATGGTAAAAACCATGCCTTCTTGCAATACCTTTGGCTTCAGCGGCCCAACAGCAGGGCTCTCATGAGTTGCCAGTCCTATTCCATGACCAAGGGAATGGCCAAAAAAGTCGCCGAAACCAATTTTCTTAATAATATCTCGGGCTAGAGAATCTGCCTCAGTGGTCTCCATATCAGGCCTCACAGACTCTATTGCAGCAAGTTGTGCCTCCCTCACGATGCGGTAGATTTTCCTAAGGTCTTCTTTAGGTTCACCAAGAAAAACAGTTCTTGTCATGTCTGAACAGTAGCCATCAACAACGGCTCCGACATCAAGAATAAGCGGTTCACCCTTTTCTAATCTTCTGCTCGTAGGGACTGCATGGGGTAAGGCACTATTTGGGCCTGAAGCAACAATCGGTGGAAAAGCACATCCATCACCACCATGTTCTCGAATAAGTGTCTCAATCCTCCAAGCCACGTCCTTTTCAACCAGACCAGGGCTTAGTTCCTCAATGACTTTGGCGAGAACGTCGCTCATCAACTGCGCTGATCTGCTTAATATCTCAACTTCTTGTGGCTCCTTGATCTGCCTAATATCTTCCACGAGGCTGGATAGGGGAATAAGCTCTACCGGTGGGGAATGCTGGGAGGCCTTTTCTTGTACCTTTTGATAGATCTCCCAGATCAGATAAGCTGCCTCGAATCCCAACCTTCGTGAGTGTAACCGGTCAAAAATCTCAGGCAGTGCATTAACTGCGCCTTGCTTATGAGTTATGACTTCAAATCCAGACGCCTCCTGCTCTGCCTGGGTTGTATATCGTGAATCGGTAAGCAAAAGAGCTTGATCCAGAGAGATAAATAAAGAACCAGAGGACTCTGTTAACTGTCCATCAGGGGCTCTAAAGCCTGAAACATAGCGGCGATTCTCAGGCTGGATAATCCAGACCGTATCCACTTCGAGGTCCTCAAATTTGCTTCTTAAAGACCGTAAACGATTCTCAAACATAGGCTGATCCTTATGAATAAAATATATTCCATTCATTCTGTCAAACAGGCAAAAAAGGGAAACACCGTCCGAAGTCCAATAAGTCAAACAAGATTCAACATCCTTTTAATAATAAAATAGATGAGGGGCAGAAATATGGCTGGAAGCATGTTACCAACCTTTAATCTTACGATTTCAAGCATATTGAAGCCCATTGCTATTATGAGTAAGCCGCCAACTGCAGACATCTGATTAATTACTGCAGCGATGAGAAATTGCTTTGTGAATGATGCTGTCACCGTTATGAATCCCTGGTATATGAACACTGATACGGAAGAGTACAGTACCCCTACGCCGAGGGAAGAGGCAAAAATGATAGAACCAATACCATCTAACACAGATTTTGCGAACAGGGTGTGATGATCCCCAGCCAGGCCACTTTCCAGGGAACCCACAATTGCCATTGAGCCAACACAAAAGAGTAAGCTGGCAGTAACAAAACCTTTCGATATTCCACCCTCAGACTTTGCAAACTTGATTTCGAACCGTCTGCCCAAGTTTTCGAGTCTACGTTCGATTCTCAGAAGTTCTCCGGCTACGCTTCCTATAGCCATGCAGAGAATAACTAATAGTGACCCATCTGTCTTGAATGCCATCTTCAGGCCTATCAGAATCACCGCAAGGCCTATGGAATGCAGTACAGTCGTATGATATCTATCAGGAATGAAACTTCCACACATGAGCCCGATTAAACTACCAACAATTATCGCCAGACTATTTGCTATGGTACCTAACAACGCAGACCTCCGGTTTTGTTGTTGAGTAGTATATACCTTTTTGCCGTGTTAAAATCGAGCAATGAAAAGCAGAAACGCAATAGTACACGATTAATGCTGATCTGTAACCCGATAAAATAGTTAAAAAAATCTGATATTGTGAGTACAGCATAGCGGAATTCTGGCATAAATGTTCTATCAGGGCGATCTTTCTTGATGAAAGACCTTAATAAATCTTTCTCAAAACCATAACTATATGATAGATTAATACAGAACTGGAAAGCTTGGAAATAGCCATATTTGTGAGGTTATAGGCGGGCTCCTTATGCCGGGGAGAAAATCCCCAGGGCGTTTTATTTGAAAGGGGGTATTTGATAATGAAGGAAAGACTTTTAGACGTTCTGAAATGGGGGCTAATAATAATAATAGCCGGTGTGGTTTTTTATTTTGTGGCTCCCACACAACAATTTCAAGCTATTTGGCTGATAGTCACTGCAGTGGGTGTAGCTGCAATTGCCTTTTATGCCATTCAAATTCATAACTTGGCAGGAAAAAACTATCAACTGCTCCTTGAAATTAACTCAGCTAATGAACTAAAGGCCAGGAGAGATGATGAATTGCGTGAGCACATGAGTGATCTGTATAAGGCAGTCGTTATTTCCAACCTAGTCAATCCCGAATATGGGGTTGATAGTGACGAGTGGGAAAAGGCAGTCGCACTCTTTAAGAGCCTATATAAAGGAAAGACTGCAATTTTCTGATTATGTGATGGTCCCTATCGCAAAAGAAAGGGGGTACCATGGCCAAGCAGAAAAAGCCCCAGCAGGTGTATTGTAAGAACTGCATCAACAATTTTGAGGCAGTACCGAGAATCAGTTTCTTGGGTTTCAGAAAGTTCAGGTGCCCGAAATGTCAACAGAATGTAGTTTGGCCATTATCGGGAGGTTTCTTATTCGTTTACTGGATTGTTATAAGCGGTGCCATAGTCTTCAGATTTGCATCAACAGGAGGCCCCCTTCAAAAGATAAATCTGTTTGACCTGTTTGCCCTTGGGGCACTAGCAGCACTGGCAATGAACTATTTCTTAAAACAAAGAATGAATAAATAGGCAGAATTGAGCTCAAAAGTTGACCAAGGCAAAAAATAGGCCCTACAAAAGCAGGACCTGGGAACATAAGTAGTTGATTTTATTGTGGTGCCGAAGGCGGGAATCGAACCCGCACAGGCATTCACCCACTAAGTCCTGAACCTAGCGCGTCTACCAATTCCGCCACTT
>JADFWK010000254.1 GCA_015223015.1 Pseudomonadota bacterium | reverse complement strand
TTGCTGAAAGTCCCCATATCTGTCACAGGGTATTCACCCTTTTCAGTCAGAGATCTCTTTATCTCTTCTTTCAAATCAAATCCGGCGTGATCAGATCCAATAATAACATTCATGTCAGCATTTCAACGCTCAAAGGCTTTAAAGGATTATGTCTCTTAAGATCCTTGGTAACGAGCTAACGGGAAGCTTTGGGATTAGGATGTAAATTCTCTAAAAATGAGCGAGCTATTGGTGCCGCCAAACCCGAAGGAATTGGAAAGTACCGTTCTTACCCGTGCCTTTTTAGCCTCATTTGGCACATAGTCAAGATCGCATTCTGGGTCTGGAAATTCATAGTTGATCGTTGGAGGGATAACTCCTTCTTGTATGGTCAAAATCGAATATATTGCCTCTACCACTCCAGCACCACCCAAGAGATGGCCCGTCATTGATTTAGTCGAACTTACAGGAATCTTATGTGCATGGTCGCCAAAAACTGATTTTATTGCCTTTGTCTCCGAGAGATCATTCAGAATCGTGCTGGTTCCATGGGCATTTATGCAATCAATATCCGCAGGATCTAATCCTGCATCCTTCAGTGCTACCCCCATACAGAGGCTCGGCCCTGCTCCTTCCGGGTCAGGGGCAGTAAAATGATAGGCATCTGAGGACATGCCGTAGCCGATGATTTCAGCATAGATATCTGCACCCCTCTCAAGTGCATGATTTATTTCTTCCAGAATAATGACACCGCCGCCCTCTGCAATGATAAAACCATCCCTCTCCTTATCAAAGGGCCTCGATGCCTTTGCCGGCTCTTCGTTTCTTGTTGAAAGGGCCTTCATAGAGGTAAATCCCGCCAAAGCGAGAGGTGTTATACATGCCTCTGTTCCGCCGGTTATCATCGCCTCGGCCGCTCCGCGCTGAATTATCTTAAATGACTCACCAATAGCATGGGAGCTGGCTGCACATGCTGTTACAATCGCGGTGTTTGGACCCTTGGCCCCGAACTCGATAGCTATCTGCCCTGGGGCCATGTTGGCAATTATGCCAGGTATGAAAAAAGGGCTTACCCTTCGTGGCCCCTTTTCTAAAAGAACTGAATGATAATGCTCAATGGTACTCAATCCACCAATACCGGAACCGGTGATACATCCTACCTGATGACCGTTTTTTGATGTTATCTCCAGCCCTGAGCTTTCCATGGCCAGCCGGGCTGAGGCTATGGCATAGTGTATAAAGATATCCAGGTGTCTGGCATCCTTTGCGGTAAGAAAATCTTCTGATCTAAAACCCTTGACCTCACCAGCAATCTGAGAAGCAAATGAGGAGACATCAAATTTGGTAATTGGACCTACCCCTGATTTACCGCTTATGACAGACTCCCAGTTTTTTTCCACCCCAACACCGAGAGGGGTAACCATACCCAGGCCGGTAACCACAACTCTTCTGGCCATCTCAGTATTCTCCTCAATCACTGAAACAGGAGCTTACCCCTGATTCTTTTCAACGTATGCAATGGCGTCCCGGACAGTAACAATCTTTTCAGCCTCTTCGTCAGAAATAGAGATATCAAATTCCTCTTCCATGGCCATAATCAATTCAACTTGGTCAAGAGAGTCTGCACCTAAATCATCTACAAACGACGCCTCAGGAACGACATCTTTCTCATTTACCTCTAGCTGCTCACAAATGATCTTTTTTATCTTCTCCTCAATCGACATGGATATTCACCTCCATTACTTGTTTGTTAAATAACCTTACATGTAAAGACCACCATTTACCTGAATAACCTGTCCTGTAATATACGTTGCACCGCTGGAAGCCAACCAGTAAACTGTTTCAGCCACCTCTTCAGGTTCTCCGATCCTCCCCATTGGAATCTGGGCCAAAAAGGCCTCCTTTACTTTATCTGGTAGTTTTTCAGTCATCTCTGTATTAACAAAACCTGGCGCTACGGCATTAACAGTAATCCCCCTGCCAGCCAATTCCCTCGCAACACTCTTGGTAAAGCCAAGTATGCCAGCCTTAGAGGCTGCATAATTGGCCTGCCCGATATTTCCAATCTGGCCAACTACAGATGAAATATTTATTATTCTTCCACTCCGCTCTTTTATCATTGGCCTAATAACAGCCTTGGTACAATTGAAAACGCCGCTAAGATTAACAGCGAGCACCTGGTTCCATTGGTTAGCAGACATCCTCATCAGGAATCCATCCTGGGTGATCCCAGCATTATTAACCAAGACATCCACCCTCTGATACTCTTTTGCTACCCTGGTGAAGAATGCCTCAACAGCCTCAAAAGAAGAAACATCAAGCTTGTGTGCTTGGGCCTCTACGCCCGTGTTGTTGAGAAGGCTCAGTGTATCATTTGCTGCCTGCTCATCAGGGTCATAGTGCACAAATAGAACCCGTGCACCCTCACTGGCAAACTTGAGACAGATTGCTTTTCCAATACCCTTGGAACCGCCGGTGACAACCACTATCCTTTTTGATTCAGACACGCTTTCCCTATTTTGTTTCGACAGCCTTAATTCGTTTGATTACCGTTAGATTGGGCTGTAGCCAGCCCCTCTTCAAGTTGCTCCCGAACGTGGTTTTTCACAAAATTACGAGCTGTTCTAATCGCATTCTTTATGGCCTTGGGAGAAGAGTTGCCATGACAGATAACCCCAACCCCTTTTGATCCCCAACGAGGGTAACATTCACCCCCAATTCGGCATATGCCGAAAGAGCGCCTTGAACGATGGCATCGGGAGCATAATCTCCTCCCATAGCATCCACTGCTATGTTCAATTTAGCCCTCTTCTTTTTTGACTACTGTTTTACCCTTATAGGTACCGCAATTCATGCATACATGATGGGGAAGAACAGGTTCATGACATTGAGGGCAAAATGAGATGTTGGGGATTTTCAGGTGATGGTGTGATCTCCTCATATCCCTTCTTGATCTTGATTTCTTTCTCTTAGGTACTGGCATAACGTAATCTAGCCTGTTATTGGTGTTGATAGAGAGGTGTTTCAAATTTCGAGGAACACGAGCATGTTGTCAAATTCAAATTACATCCACATGTAGGACAAAGCCCTCTACATTCCCCAGAGCAAAGTGTCTTCATTGGTAAGCTAAGAATAACTTGCTCCTTTATTATCTGATCAAGCTCTAAAAGGTTACCATGTATGAATTCAAGATTAAGGTCATCTTCCGATAGTTCGAGGTCGAGCTCTCCTGCAAACGGAGCGAGCGACAAGAATACCCGAAAATCCTTTGATAGATCCCAGGCATATGGTTCAAGGCATCTGTCACACCGTAGACGTAACCTTGTGGATAAAGAGCCTTCAACTGAAATCTTTTTCCCGACGGGTTGAATTTTAACCCAGCCAGAAATGGGGCCTACCAGCCCCACGATTCGATCTTCCTTGAGATCTGGTTTCCACCATTCTTGTGAAAACTCAAAATCTAATTTTTTACCCTCTGGAGGGATATATGTCAAATCGATTTTCATAGAAAGCCACGCTCTCACCTAAGTGACCAAGGTCCATACCGGCCTCTAAATAATAGAATCTGCTTTTATATCCAGCACCTGGTTTTGTCAAGCAAATTCGTTGTGCTCAGGGTCACGTCATAATGGAATCTAACTTATTGATTCTTAAGTTTCTTTGCAGGGTATGGGTATCTTTTTTTTGGTTATGCCCCTGGCCCAGACCTGGCATGGCAGGTTGCGGTTATAGAAAGCGATCCATGCATAAGCAG
>JADFWK010000044.1 GCA_015223015.1 Pseudomonadota bacterium | reverse complement strand
TCGTAGTGTTATTTCGCAGACGTAGCACATATACTCATGCCCTATAAGCCAGGTCTGGGCCAGGGGCATAACCAAAAAAAAGACACCCATACCCTGCAAGAAGCTTAAAAATCAATAGGTTAGGTTTCACTATGACGTGAGCATGCCCTAAAGGCGAGTTTTGACATCGCCTGGAGGGAGCCTTAGATTTGTCAAGAAACGTTTTAGACTAACAGAAAAGGGATTTCGGCAACAGCCTGTATATGCATGAGAGACTCTTACCCTCTATCTTCATCCAAAAAAAGGCGGCACTGTTTCCAGGTGCCGCCTTGTTGAAAGCTTATTTTGTTATAGTATCTCTACATCCTTGGCTTTGTCCCCTTTCGGGCTTGTCTCAATCTCAAATCGTACTCTCTGGCCTTCATACAGGCTCCTGAATCCGAATCCCTTTATGTTAGTATAGTGGACGAAAAGATCGTCACCTTCATCCTGGTCGATAAAACCATAGCCCTTTTTTTCGCTGAACCATTTTACGGTTCCTTCTGCCATAGCGCTCCCCTCCTTCTCTAAAATTTTCCAAACCGTTAGGATGAACGCTTTGGCAAAAAAAAGACTATTAACCTCTCTACCAGAGCTTTAATAGTCCTTAAGGGTCTTGATGATTCGTGTTTCCCAAAACGGTCAATCCAAAGTTGTTCAATCTACAATTGTTTTAATATACCTTTTTCTCTCAATTTTCAACATTTTCTTACCCCCACAAAATTGACCGACAAACCAAAAAACAAAAACCTATCTGCCATTAAATCCCCTCTTCTTATATCACTAAAAGTTTACTTGGCCAAAATCACTTATGAGAAAAATAGAGAGTTGCTTCAATCTCTTTTCAATGGTAGATGTACTGACAGAAAATCTTATTAAAACATTTGGCCTTACACTCTTTAACGAACACGCATGGCCTTTGGGCCAAAACGAAGGATGAAAGTAGTTGAGTGGCCAAATGGTTGAGTAGTAAAGGAATTAATTTTAGGCACTTTAGACACTTAAGTTCACTTTAGACACTTTCATATAAAATTTGAAAGGGATACCAAGATATAGATGGAAATGCGATACCATATGCTACAGGCTTTAATGATTGCTTTAGTGATCTTTTTTATGACACCCTGTGCGAATGCTGAGGATTTCCCTAAAGTAACCTCAAACAAGTGGGCAACCAAATATGACGGTTATTTTAGGAAATATGCCAAAAGATATTTTGGCGCCGGATTTGATTGGAAATGGTTCAAAGCCCAGGCCATAGCCGAATCAAATCTAAAGGAAGATGCTAAGAGTTGGGTTAACGCCAAAGGAATTATGCAGCTGATGCCAAAAACCTTCCATGAAATCAAAAAGAAGAATCCCTCCTTTGTTGATATCAATCAACCACGCTGGAACATAGCTGCAGGCATTTACTACGATAACCAACTGTATCGAAAATGGAAGGCCGAAAGGCCCTTTGAGGATAAGATGAGTTTTACCTTTGCCAGCTATAATGCCGGTTTTAGAAATATTGTAAAGGCCCAGAATGTATGCAAAAAAAGCGGGCTCAATGAGAATCTCTGGCATAACATAAAATCAGTGGCACCAAATGTTCGTGGCTGGCGCCATCGAGAAACACTAGGATATGTTGACAAGATCAACGTTATGATGGAATAGAAAAAGAACAGTGTTTCATTGGTTCAATTCGTCCAATTGCTTGATTTGCTGAACCAATAGAACTAATCGTAACCGTTTACGGGTTCAGGGTTTCCCGATGAAATCGGGATTGTGGGTTCAGCGTTCAGGGTTGCCTTTTTTTATGTTGACACGATTCAGAAAGTTCTGATACATGTGCATGTATTATGGAGTCGAAGATTGCAACTGCTGTTAGTCAAATCCCCCTTTCCGGTATTCGAGAAATGTGGCAACGCGCTGCCGAGTATGAGAGTTACATTTCCCTAGGCATCGGCGAACCGGACTTTAACACTCCCGAACAGATATCCAATCAGGCTCTTCAAGATGCACTCCAAGGCGCAACCCACTACACTCAATCCCAGGGTGATCCGGAATTACTCAAGGCAATTCAGATGTATCTGCATGAGCGTCTTGGTGAGGGTTTTTCCACCGGTCAGATTGTCGTAACTACCGGAGGGGTTGGGGGCCTGACATCATTTTTCCGCACGGTGCTCAACCCTGGCGAAGAAGTCCTTATACCGGAGCCTTATTTTCCACCATATCGACACCATATTGAATGGGTGGGAGGAAAAGCTGTCCCTGTTCAGACCCGCTTTGAAAACGGTTTTGTGCCAACACCAGAGGCTCTGGAAGCGGCAATCACCCCACAGAGCAAAGCCTTGCTCTTGAATTCGCCAAACAACCCAACAGGCGCCGTTATTCCCGGCGAGATCCTGGATAACCTTGCCCGTGTCGTACTGGAACGGGATCTATTAGTGTTGAGCGACGAGGTTTACGAAAGACTTCTTTTTGACGGGCGGACTCATGAGTCTATCCGGACCCGTCCGGGCATGAAGGAGCGGACGGTTGTAGTTCATTCCTTTTCCAAATCCTTTGCCATGACCGGTTGGCGCATAGGATACGCTTTTGGACCTGAATGGCTGATTACTCCCATGATCAAAGTGGTAAGCTCCACTACATCTTGTGCCCCGTCGGTTTCCCAACGTGCTGGCCTAGCAGCCCTGCAACTCGATGCAGAAGTCATCGATGGCATGGTCGAGGAATTTCGCGTGCGTCGCGACCAGACCTATGAAGCACTGAAAGAGCTTCCCGATGTGAGGGTCCACAAGCCTGGAGGAACTTTCTATATCTTCCCGGATATCAGTCAAATTACGCAGGACAGCCGTCAGTTTGCTCTGGATTTGTTGAAGGAGGAACAGGTCGTGGTGATTCCTGGAGAGGCCTTTGGGCCTGCTGGAAAAGGCTGTTTGCGTATAGCATTTACGGTTAATCAGGATATTCTGAAGGAAGCCCTACAACGTATCCAGCGGTTCATAAAGAAGATTTCTTGACCCCCCTCAATACACATTAGCCTTGTATAAAAACCAACTCCACAGTAGAATTTTGCACAATCCCTCGCAAGTAGGTTCACACCTCATTGAGTTAGCATTGCAAGACAACAGTCTTACTGAGCTTTTTTTAAGAATTACTCTAATGAACAACCTTATCTACTAAGCAGAGTATTTTCTTGTTTGCATTGGACATAACTGAGAAGGGTCTAGGATGGTCACAACAGAAAAGACCTCATGCCCCTCCCGATATTGCAGACTATTTGATGCTCTCAGTAGTCAAAGAGAAAGGGGATTATAGATGGACGATGATATCAGGTGGGTAAAAACACACTGTGCAAGAATGGACCATGGCGGATGCGCCCTGCTCGTAGGTCTTAAACATAATAAGATTGTTGCTGTCAGAGGAGATCCGGATGGCTTTTTGAACAAGGGTTATATATGTGCCAAGGGAATTGCATCACCTGATCGTCTCACCCATCCTGATCGCCTCAAACATCCGTTGAAAAGAGCGGGAAAACGAGGCCAAGGAAAGTGGGAGAGGATTTCCTGGAAACAGGCTCTAAACGAGATTGCTGAAAATTTCAAAAAAATAAAAGAAAAATACGGCGCAAAGGGAGTTGCCTTTGGTGCTGGGATGCCTAAAGGGTTGGAACATTTTGTTTTGATCCGTCTGGCAAATATTTTTGGATCTCCCAACGTTGTTGGATCCCAGGACGTTTGCCATGCCCCGCGGGAGATAACCGGTGTCCATACCTGCGGCTTTTATCCGGTGGCGGACTTGCATCATCCAAGCAGGCTCATCCTTTTATGGGCAAGCAATATCACCTCTACCAACGAGGAGGGGGAGATATGCAGCATGCTCCTGAAACAGATAAAAAACGGAACCGATCTGATAGTTATTGACCCAAGAAACATAGATTTAGTCAAAAAATCCAAGAGATGGCTGCAGTTAAGACCCGGGTCTGATCACGCCCTTGCGCTGGGCCTTCTGCATGTCATCATCCAGGAATCCTTATACGATAGAGATTTTGTTGAAAACTGGACCTATGGTTTTGATGATCTTGCAGATCAAGTCAAGAAATATACCCCGGAAGAAGTCTCGGAGATAACCTGGGTACCTCCTGATCTGATTCGAGAAACAGCGAGACTGTATGCGCAGTCAAAGCCGGCTGTCATTCAGTGGGGAAACCCCATTGAACACAACATCCATACCTTTGACATAACACGGGCACTGATCTGTTTGATGGCTATTTGTGGTAATCTGGATGTCCCTGGTGGCAATGTGCACGCCAAAGACCCGGAGATCATGGGCTTAGGGCCATTTGTCCGGGCCGATCTCATTCCGGACAAGCGAAAGGAAATGATCAGCGCCTATCATGGGGTTATACCCCGGTTGATGACCATTGCACCAGCCTTCTTTAGAAAGGCGATTCTTCAGGGGACGCCATATCCGGTAAAGGGATTCTACTCCATGTGCGCAAATCCACTGTTATCTTATGCAGACAGCCTCCAAACATATGATGCATTCATGAACCTGGATTTCATAGCAGTCGCTGATGTGTTTATGACCCCGACGGCCGCTATCGCCGATATTGTCCTCCCCGCTGCAAGCCAATTTGAGATTGACGATATTGGGCACTATGGACTCGGCCACGGCTTTATCCTGGCCCGGCCCAAAGTGATTGACCCCCCGGAAGAATGCTGGCCCGACATAAAAATATTGAACGAACTGGGTAAGCTCATCTCTCCCAAAGAATATTGGCATGATGACTACACCCAGTTTTTGGAAGATGTTGTTGGTCCAAGTGGCCTCACCTACAGCCAGTTCGTGGACAAGGGTTATTTGAGAGGTCCTGAAAAATTCAGGTTTTATGAAGAAAAGGGTTTTCGCACTCCCACCGGTAAGGTAGAACTCAAACTGAGTCAGGCCGAAAAATTCAGCCTCTCTCCATTGCCTCAATTTCAGGGCCTTCCAGAGGAGGATGATTCAGATTATCCCTTGGTATTAACCAGCTCCAAAAGCCAGTATTACCTCCATTCATCCTACCGGTGGATTAAAAAGCTGAGAGAAAAAAGACCAGACCCAAAGGTTGAAATCCATCCTGAAACTGCCGCAAAATGCGGAATTGGAGACGGGGATGCGGTTATTATTGAAACAAAGTTCGGCACTATAACCCAGATTGCCCATCTTACCGATATTATCGATAAAAGGGTGATAAATGCCTCACATGGATGGTGGTTCCCGGAGGGAAGGCCGGAAGAGCAGTATGAATGGAAAAAGTCCAATTTCAACATCCTCACCTCTACCACGAAACTGGGAAAGGAATTTGGAACGCCGAACCTTAAAGGGATTGGATGTAAAATCAGGCGAAATGAAT
>JADFWK010000043.1 GCA_015223015.1 Pseudomonadota bacterium | reverse complement strand
ATAATAAGTTGAAATAACTGGATTCCTGCTTTCGCAGGAATGACAATTAACAGGCATATTGGACTTTTTACGAATGCATCAACCTTGACGAACTCGTAAAAAGTATTTTGTGAACGAGATTGAGCATCTTTGGGAGAAAAGCGCTTGAGATGTTCAGCGTTGAGAAATGCTAACTGTTTGAGGGCCTTATGCAGAGTTTTAGCATTTTAGCTGAACGTCTTAAGTGCGCCCAAAATGCTCACGGATAGAACAAAATCGACTTTTTACGAATGCATCAACCTTTATGGAAAGCAGATCAAAAGAACTTTTTCTGAAGGCACAAGAAATTATCCCAGGCGGCGTTAATAGCCCAGTGAGGGCAGGCCGAAATGTAGGTGTGGACCCCCCTTTTATTCAAAGGGCAGATGGCTGTTATCTGTGGGATGCTGACGGAAAAAGATATGTCGATTATGTCTGTTCCTGGGGGCCAATGATACTGGGACATAGGCATCCAGAGGTAATTCAGGCAATCAACGACGCGCTAGAGAATGGAACCAGTTATGGTGCCCCCACTGAACTGGAAGTGAATCTGGCAGAAATGATTGTTGAAACTGTGCCTTCAGTTGAAATGGTGAGAATGGTGAACTCCGGGACAGAGGCAACTATGAGCGCTATTCGCCTCGCTCGCGGATTTACCGGCAGGAATGTGATCATAAAGTTCGATGGTTGCTATCACGGGCACAGTGACAGTTGCCTGGTGTGTGCCGGTTCAGGATTGGCTACCTTTGGCATTCCCGGAAGCCCCGGAGTCCCGGCTGAGTTGGCAAGACTTACGGTTTCGCTCCCCTTTAATAATTTGAAGGCCGTAGAGGCAGGGGTTGAAAAATATTCCGATCAGATTGCTGCTGTTATTATCGAGCCTATCGCTGGTAACATGGGGGTTATCTTGCCTGAGGAGGGATTCTTGGAGGGGATAAGAAACATAACCAAAGAACATGACATTCTTCTCATATTTGATGAGATCATAACAGGGTTCAGAGTGAGCCCTGGAGGTGCCCAAGAGCTCTACCATATCAAGCCCGATCTCACGTGCCTAGGTAAGATTATCGGTGGCGGCCTTCCAGTTGGGGCCTACGGAGGGAGACGGGATATTATGTCCCATGTCGCCCCGGAGGGTGATATTTATCAGGCAGGCACGTTATCAGGCAATCCATTGGCCATGACTGCAGGGCTGGTAACGCTCAGAATCTTAAAGAACAAAGAGATCTATGCCAAGATAGAGGAAAAATCCGAGGTGCTTTTTTCTGGAATACGTGATGCGGCCAGACAGGCCGGAATAGATCTCATTATCAATCGGGCCGGATCAATGGGTGCAATCTTTTTTGGCAAAAACCCAGTCGTTGATTTCGAATCCGTTCAGAAAACTGAAAGCTCAAAATACGTATCATTTTATAGAGAGATGTTGGCGCAAAAAATCTATCTGGCCCCATCACCTTTCGAGGCTCTCTTCGTTTCCGCAGCCCACAATGAAAAGACAATAACAAAAACGATTGATGCTGCTTTTCGGAGCTTCAAAAGGCTTTAACTGCCTGACCATTCTCTTCCTATGTCCACACCCCATAGATGTCTTAAAGAACTTCTTGAAGAAAATCCCATAAACAGTTCGGCTCCTTGCAGAATTGACTCTGGCGGTACGTGGGACATCAAGGCTTTGGCCCTTCCTTTAGAGGGGGCAAAGCCCACTACGGTAAATCTGGCTCTGAATTTAAGGACCTATGTGACCCTTTTTCCATACAAACCAGGGTGGGTCAAAATATCTTCTGAGAATTTCCATGCGCAAGAGACATACCCTTTGGATCAGGTCCCGTTTAATTCCCAATTTGGCCTCATGTTTGCGGTTGCATCTTTCTTTGGGTTCCACGGACTGGAAATAGCAATTACATCAGTCTCTCCAGTGAAGGCAGGCCTTGGGGGATCGAGTGCTGCTGGTGTGGCTGCGATTAAGGCATTCTCCCTGGTTAAAGCCCTGCTCCATGAAAAAGAGCTTGGAAAGGGCGATATTCTTCATCTCGCATTTCATTTGGAGGATGCAGTGAACATGGGAATGTGCGGATTGCAAGATCAGGGAGCATCGGTATTCGGTGGGGTGAATAAATGGGTCTGGAACTATTCCCGGAAGGTGAGACCATTCGAGAGGGAGTCTCTTCTTGACGCTATGGGGCAACGTGAACTGTCTAAAAGGATTCTTGCTGCTTACAGCGGAAGCACCCATTTATCTGCCAAGATAAACAGGTTATGGATAGAAGAGTTTTTGAAAGGGAACACGAGGTCTAGCTGGATTGAACTCAACAGGATTGTCAACCGCTTTGCCCGGCATTTACAGGAGCGACAGTGGAAAGCGGGAGCAGAGGAGCTCAGGAATGAGGTAGCCATACGGAAAGAAGTAACCCCTCAAGCCTTTACCCCAATAATTACCAGGCTAATTCAAGAGTCTGAGGAAATGGGATGTGGTGCCCGGTTTGCAGGTGCAGGAGGAGGTGGCACGGTATGGGCCCTTGGTGAGATTGATGATATACAGGGATTGAGAGAAAAATGGGCTGCTATCCTGAAAGGCACCAAGAAAGGGAGAATCCTTGACTGCGGTGTAGACCCTGTCGGGGTCAGGGAAGAGGGGGAACCAGTGAAGGATATCTATTAAGAAGCGGTCAAAAAGGCGACATGGTGCGAGTGGTACTGAAGGGCAAGATTATAAGAGACTGATTTTTCTTCAGAAAATGGTACACAGATGGCCTGATAAAATCTTCTATCAGGCCATCTGATAAGGAAAAGACTCGTTACTCTCCTTGATATTTAAATGAAACGTTTATCCTGGCCCTGAAACTCGTGACCTTACCATCCTCAATGGTCACATCCAGCTTTGTAATTTCTGCGATCCGCAAATCCCTGAGACTTTTTGAGGCTGTTTCCAGGGCACCTTTTGTAGCCTCCTCCCATGAAGTAGGGCTCGTCCCAACAAGTTCGATAATCTTATAAGTGCTTCCAGCGGTCATATCTACCTCCTTTTTTAGGTTAGGATTAAAGAAAACTACCCACAGATTGTACCTCACCTCCTTCCCATCTCTACAGTGTGAACATGGTGATGTACGGATTAACAGGCTTTTTTATGTATAGTATAAGAAAGGAATGGCTGAGAGTCAATTATAAAAATTTCAGGCGCCTTTTTGGCTTGACCTTTCTCGGTAATTCTTCTATTAGTACGGCCATATTGTAGCCACGTGTTAACTCGCCTTCACCTGATATTCGGTGACGATGGTTTTCTTATGTTTTCTTTTCGGAAAAGTTCCCTGTTGTTAGCAAGAAGATTCGATGTCATAGCAGCTACCGCTATTTTTTTTATGATGGCTCTTACCTGCGTAGATGTTTTCTTGCGTTATTTTTTTCGTAAGCCTATCCCAGGAACCTATGAGATTGTCTCCTTTCTGGGCGCGGTGGCCGTCTCCTTTGCCATGGCCTATACGTTGGCAGAGAAGGGTCATGTTGCAGTGAGCCTTATTGTGCAGCTCTTTCGAAAAAGGCTGCAGGGTATTGTGGAGACTACGATCTCGGTCTTTGGAATCATATTGTTTGCCCTTATTACCTGGCAGAGTGTCTTGTACGGGATTGATTGCCAACGGGCAGGTGAGGTTTCCCTAACGCTGCAACTCCCTTTTTATCCAATCATATATGGAGTTGCATTGGGTGCAGGGGTTGTTTGTTTGGTCCTTTTTGTAGATTTAGTAGACGCTATAGCCAAGTTGAGAGATAGATGAGTCTGACCGCTATCGGTATAATTGGTATTGTTATCCTCGTAATCCTTCTTTTCTCCAAGATGCCAGTTGGATTTGTCATGGCCTTTCTGGGCTTTCTTGGTTTCAGTTATGTAGTAAACCCTACAGCAGGCCTTAGTTTACTGGCGAAAGATGTATTTGAGACATTCTCTTCTTATAGCTTAACTGTTATCCCTCTTTTTGTATTTAT
>JADFWK010000042.1 GCA_015223015.1 Pseudomonadota bacterium | reverse complement strand
TGGTATTTTTTGTGAGATATCGCCTTTCAGAAACAGCCATTACCTTCTTAAACCTAAATGCCTCAACTTTTGAACGTTACCAATTCATTTGGGCTTGTTTGGTTAGCATATAACTTTCAACTTTAAGTACTTTAGGCACTTTTCCCCGCCAGACTTATGGCGGGTTAAACTTTAGTCACTTTTTTTCTTTGCCTCATGCATTATGTTGACGAAATAGTTGCCAATAGGTCAGTAAGTAAAATAGCAGTTAGTTCTCTTCTCGAGGAGAGCCTCAATGAAAATGATCTGTTTAATAGGGACTCGGTCACTAAACTCAGGAGGCTCGGCGTAAAGGACGATGACGCCCTTATTCTTCTGGCCAACCATAAGTCGGTGAGAAAGTATGGGTATAAGCTTTCAGTTGATACCCTCAAGCATATCCTGAATTTAGCAAAGAAACACAGCAGATCATCTCCTCTCAAGGGCCTCATCAAATCCCCCTTTCTCTTTGCTAAGGCGGGGTGGCTATATGAACATGCTCCCTCATTTGTCTTTTACCATAGATACAGGCAGGACGAGCTTGATTCCTATATCCTCCAGTTTGCTGGAAACTATCGATCCCTTTTTTTGGAAAATCAGGCATCTTTCGATTTTCAGGAAAAATTGGACAACCCTAGGCGGGTTCTGGCAGGTACCTTTTGGGAGAAAGAGATCTGGGATCCTGTTGAAATGATAGTGTGGGCCAGAAAGAATAACCTGGTAGGGCTTGAGCTCGATGTCGATTTTCACCCCTTTAATTATGCTCGATTGCTCCCAGAGGAATTCAGTGAGGACAAGAGGCACGAGATAGGAACTGCTGCCGCAAGGTTTGGAGTAAAGATAGACGTACATTCACCTATTGTCGGGCCCTATGCACCGTTCCCCAATGCTGATAGGGGGAAACCACTCTTCTGTAATCCTTTGGATTCCCTGGGGCCTCAGCGGGAGACCATCTTCCTTGCACGAGACATAGGAGCAGGATCGGTTGTGGTCCACCTTATTGACCTGACAAGGATCAAGGAGATGGCAAGTCTCGTTATGACAGCAGCCGGGACTCCTGTTCGCGTCACCGTGGAGAATTACTGCGAGACAGAAAAACGGCAGGATGCAGATACTCTCATGTCCATCTTCAATGAAATCTGCAATCTTTTACCGAAGGAGGTGGTAAGGGACAATTTTGGGATAACCTTGGATGTTGGGCACCTGAATATTGAAGGGGAGGATCCTTTGATTGGGGCAGAAAAGATCGGTAGATGGAGTAAAGACAAGGGGGTCTTCTTAAGGGTGCATGCCACTGACAACTATGGTAAATTGCTCTTTGCTCCCCCTCACTATAGCGCAGATGTGCATGGGAATGTTTCTGGCAAAGGGATCAACAATGCCCTCATAATAAAGCGGCTGCGCTCTATCGGGCTTGATTTTGATGTGTTGGCAGAACAAATCCAGCCTTTAACGTCCACTGATATAGCCCTTATCGATCAGGCACAGAGATTCTCTCTTGGGGTTTCACAAGACAGCATTGTTAAAAAGGGAAAAGCGAGATTATCGACTATAAAGGTGGATAGCCTTATTGATGGAGAGGCGAAAAAGGAGGAGGCGTATCAATTCCTAGCTGGTCTTGAGGGTATAGATTCTCTTCGAGAATATCTCCTTTATAGAAAGATCCAGACCAAACAATACCTTTCGGTGGATGAGGCCAGAAGGTCATCTCTTGAATTTATGCGAATGCCCCAGTCTTTCAAACGAGAGCTCATAGAATATATAGATGACCTTTTGGCGCCGGTACAAAGAGAAACTGGGCGGATCGATAGAAGTAAGATAGATCTCATATATCAGAATCTCAGTGGTGACTTATTTGGGAGGGTGAGCAAGGAAAATCTTGATCAGATATTCTACCGAACCAAGGTTTTTAATCAGGGTGATATCGTGTTCGAGCAAAATAGCCAAGGGACGGAGCTGTATTACATCAAAGAAGGCGAAGTGTCCGCGATTGCTGATGGAATAAATCTGGCCGCATTGGGTGCAGGTGAGATCTTTGGAGAAATGAGTTTATTTTACGATATAAGAAGGTCTGCCATCATAAAGGTTACTCAGGATAATACCAGGATTGGCATCTTACCGAGGGATGAATTTGAAGATATCCTGGTGAATAATAGGAAATATGCATATGATTTAATCTATCGGCTTTTCACAATTCTCCCCGACAGGCTCAGAAACGTGAGCGAAAAATATAAAATGGCAATTGCAGCCTTGAGGCAGTTTTTGGAAAACGACTCAGAGGGGTTTAGAAGACTGGAAAATATCATTTCTGAGACCCAGTGTGTGAAAACATACCTCCCCAGCCTCTCTTTGGTTGAAATAGAGAGGCTATTTGAAGATAAGAGAATTTTTGACACCGGTGAGGAGATTTTTGCCGAGGGGGATAAGGCCGACGGGGTTTATCTTATCTTAGAGGGAAAGGTTCGGGTCATTACGTTTACACCCGATTTTCAGGAAGTTGTATTAGGACAGTTAGAGGCAGGCCAGATCTTCGGGGAAATGGCCTTGATAGATGATAGACCTCGCTCGGCCAGTGTTGTGCCTCTTACACCGTGCCGGCTCGCCTTTATGCCCAAGGAAAAATTCGATTATCTTGTTCAAACAAAATCCGATCTGGCTTACCGGTTCATGTCATGTGTGTGTCTGCCTATGTTTAGGCACATCCTAAGGATGAGTACCCTTTACTCAAAGGTAAAGAAGGAATTCCAATAGGATTTTAGGCTTGACAAGTATTATAATGAGCGTTCTAATGTTCATTAATTGAACAGCGAACAAGGAGATTCTGCCCGGTTACGACATGCAGGAAGATCAATTAAGATGGTATGCCCTTCACGCCAGGAGTCGGCATGAGGATGTTGTCTTTAATGGACTCATGAAAAAATCAATCGAGGCCTTTGTCCCCAGGGTAGAGGTTATGAGCCGTCGCAAGGACAGGAGGAAGAGGATTTTGGTCCCCCTCTTGCCTGGCTATGTCTTTGTGCATTCAGATCTGAATCCGTATCATTACTGGGACATAATTAAAACCTATGGTGTGGTCAGGATAGTTGGTACGGAAAGTAAACCTGTCCCCGTGAAAGACGAAGAAATAGCATCTCTGAGGATACTCCATGGCACCGACAGAACGGTAAGAAACCAGGCATATATGAAGAAAGGTGATAGGATTATGATTATGGAGGGACCATTAAAAGGGCTGACCGGGTTTTATCTCAGACATAAGGATAAATCAGACAAGGTAGTCGTTTCAATCGAGCTCCTTCAACGATCTTTAGCCGTAGAAATCGAAGACTGGATCGCTGAGAAGATCAGTTAATTGGTAACCGTTCCCAGGTTCAGGGTTCAACGTTCAGGGTTAAGGAAAAAGAAGGCATTGAGGATCCCAAGGCCTCGTTAAAAAGGCTGATTTTCCCAAGTAATTTCCAATTTGGCTCCAAATTTTGGATTACGCCTGAGGAAGCTGTTGCTTTTCTAGTAAATATGCATCGCAAATGCAGTCCGGGGGCGAGAATGTAACTTTGAACCCCTGAACCTTTGAACCCGTGAACGCCTACGCTAATTGTTCATAAGCGTAAGGAATCTCTTAGAGATGCGCTAAAAGAAAACAGGATAGGAGAGGAAACGTGAAAAAGCCTGCCAAAAAGATAGCAGTTGTTGGGGCTGGTTACTGGGGAAAGAATCTGGTAAGGAATTTTGCCTCACTGGGCTCCCTTTCTGTGCTCTGTGATCTTGATGAAAAAAATCTGAACGAAAGCAAGAAAACATATCCGGGGCTAAAAACAACTACTTCGCTCCCGGACATTCTTTCGGATGATAGTATAGATGCAGTGGTTATCTCCACCCCTGCGGAGATGCATTACC
>JADFWK010000253.1 GCA_015223015.1 Pseudomonadota bacterium | reverse complement strand
GAATATACTAAGAAACTTTTGGACGAGATTGGGATAGGGAGTGAGCGACTCGAGTTTTTTCATATCGCAGCCTCTGAAGCGCCGCTGATTGCAGAAAAAGCAAAGGAGATGACAGAGCGTGCTCAAAAGCTGGGGCCCAATCCATATAGGATACAGCTCCAGCAAGAGAGTGAAAAAGATAAGGAGTAATCTATGATCACAGCAGATAGAAAGCCTTTTGAGGAGATCAAAGCGTCGGTAAAGGATTATGATAAAATTATGGTTTTGGCCTGCGAAACCTGTGTTGCTGTGTGCCAGGCAGGAGGTGAAAAAGAGGCGGAAATCTTGGCATCAGAGTTGAAGCTGGCCTTTGGCAACGAGGGAAAAAAGGTCGAAGTCAATGATGAACACGTAATTCGCCAATGTGATGATGAGTTTATGGCTGATCCGGCGTTTCTGGAAAAGGTGAAAGAAGCAGACATCGTACTATCCATTGCCTGTGGGGTAGGGGTCCAGCATGCCTGTAACTTTTTTAGTCGTACTATCACGGATAAACCTATACGAGTAGTTCCAGGGTTAAATACTACCTTTATGGGTGCCAACATAGATGTTGGCCTGTGGGAAGAACGCTGCCTTGGGTGTGGGGATTGTGTTCTGGAAAGAACAGGTGGCATCTGTCCTATCACCAGGTGCGCCAAAAGTCTGCTCAATGGTCCATGTGGGGGATCTTCTAACGGAAAATGTGAGATTAACAAGGATACTGATTGCGCCTGGCATCTCATTATCGAGCGACTCGAGGTTCTTGGAGAACTGGACAGAATTAAACCGGTTGAAATGTATAAGGATTGGAGACCGAGTCATAGTGGTGGCCCAAGAAAGAGAGTGAGGGAGGATCTAAGGCTATGAAATCTGGGAGCAATCTCGAAAGGCTTTTGGAAAAGGGTGAATTTGTTATTACCGGTGAGCTTGGGCCCCCAAAGGGCACGGATGTGGAAGTGGTTAAAGAGAAGGCAGCCATGCTCAAGGGTAATGTAGATGCAGTCAACATCACCGATAATCAGACAGCCATCGTCAGGATGTCATCGATCGCTACGTCCAAGATATTGATTGACGAGGGCCTGGAGCCGACCATGCAGATGGTGGCCAGGGATCGCAATAGGCTTGCCATGATGTCTGATCTTTTTGGTGCAAATGCCTTGGGAATCAGAAACATGCTCTGCCTTTCCGGAGACCACCAATCATTTGGAAATCACCCTGAGGCAAAGAATGTTTTCGATATAGACTCCATTCAGATGATCTATATGGTCAAAACCATGAGGGATGAGCATAAGGTTATCTGTGGCGATGAGATAGAAGGCGATTTCAAGATGTTTATCGGGGCAGCATGTAACCCCTTTGCAGATCCATTTCAATATAGGCCCCACAGGCTTGCAAAAAAGGTGGAAGCCGGGCTTGATTTTATACAGACCCAATGTATCTACGATATGAAGCGCTTCAAGGAATTTATGAAGCAGGTGGTGGATATGGGGTTGCATGAAAGATGTAAGATTTTGGCTGGTGTCACTCCCCTTAAGTCCGTCGGTATGGCCCGGTATATGGCCGCCAATGTCAGCGGTATTATCATCCCTGAAGACACTATCGAGCGATTAAAAGGGGCAGGAAAGGGAAATGTTGCGGCCGAGGGGATAAAGATTGTCTGCGAGCAGATACAGGAACTTAGAGCACTAGAGGGCATTGCCGGAGTCCACCTGATGGCAATCGAATGGGAGCACAGGGTGCACGAGATTGTTGAGATGGCAGGCCTGCTTCCACGACCTAAAGGATAATAGGAACCAAGAACCCGAGGATACGATCTTCTGAAAAAACCTCATAAGCCTATAGGCGAGTAGTGTAGCTACTTCTCCCTCCCGATCCGGGATATTCTCATACATAAGAGCGAAAGGTCTCTCCTGAGGTCACGTGTATGGTACTTGTTTCATATAACCTTATCCTCGTATCTATGGTGAGTACGTCTCTTGCCTGATTGACACTATAAAGGATGGTGTGGCGATCATGGGAGCTAAACCTCAGAGGATCTCGTGGGAGATGGGGCTCGCGCCGGAGAAGAAGACTACAGTGCCCAAGGTGGTACAGGCGGCCTTTGAAGAGCTCAAGGGATTGTGATATGCACGAATTCTCGATAGCCCGGAGTCTCCTTGAGATCGTTGAGCAGGAAACCCTACCCTATGGCGGGGTAAAGGTGGTCAACGTCAAACTCAGAATCGGGAAACTGAGTGGGGTCATGCCCGATGCCTTGCGATTTGCCTTTGAGATCCTCAGTGAGGGAGGTATAACTGAAGGGGCATCTCTCTCGATTGAGGAGGTGCCGGTGGAGCTCTACTGTCACCAATGCAATACGGCCAGCACGGTGGATGATCCATTTTTGGTATGCCCTCACTGTAAAGGGAGAGAAGTGGAGATGAGAGCGGGAAGGGAACTGGAAATAACGGAAATGAAGATAGAAGATGGAAATCAAGGTAGTCAGGAACATCCTTGAGGCAAACGAGGTAATAGCCTCCCAGAATAGTGCGCTCTTTGCCGAGAAAGGGGTTTATGTAGTGAACCTGATGGGAAGCCCCGGAGCAGGCAAGACCACTCTGTTAGAGCACACAGTCGAGCATCTGAAAGATACGAGAAAGATTGCGGTAATTGAGGGAGACATTGAGACCTCACGGGATGCGGAGCGGATCGCTGGTCATGCCATCCCCACGGTGCAGATAAACACCGGTGGCGCCTGTCACCTCGACGGGAACATGGTGCGGAGTGGGCTGAAAGGTTTGGATTTGGATCAGATAGATCTTCTCATTGTAGAAAATGTCGGGAACCTCGTGTGCCCTGCCGAGTTTCAGATCGGTGAGCACCACAAGGTGATGATCATCTCGGTGACCGAGGGCGATGATAAGCCCTTGAAGTATCCCCTCATGTTCCAGGTTTCTTCGGTGTTACTTGTAAACAAGATTGATCTGCTACCCTATCTGGATTTTGACATGAAACAGTTTCATAGTGATGCCCTCAAGGTCAACCCCAAGCTCGAGATCATCCCCATATCCTGCACAACAGGTGAGGGTCTCGACGCCTGGTATAGGTGGCTCGAGGAGAGGTCTAGCTGATAGGATGGGTTTGGAGGTAACGAAGCTAAACCCTCTAGATGTCTATATAACCCAAGATCTTAAAATTTATCCGCCAGACTTCGGGCGGATTAATGTCAAGCCCGCCCTGGCGCGGTGTGATCATAACAAGCTGTTACCCCTTCTACGCTGAGGGAACGGGAGCTATGCAACTCAACCCTTGCATGCCAGGTCTGGGCCAGGGTTTTTTCATTGAAATGAAACCAAGATTTTTAAGGAGCTTTGAAATCCGAAATCCTAATATCTAAATACTAAATAAATTCCAAATTCAAATGCTCTAAATACAAAACCATTAAATAGTTCCTTGCTTTACTCTGAACATGTTTTGGTCATTTCGATT
>JADFWK010000252.1 GCA_015223015.1 Pseudomonadota bacterium | reverse complement strand
GCGAGCAGGTTCATTTGTGGCTATTCGTGGCTGGATAGATACCATCGGCATTGATCCATCTTTTCAGAAAAAGGGTGTGGCCAGGTTGTTGATAGGAGAGATGCTCAGCTATATGAAAAAGGTAGGGGTCGATACCGTATATACTTTTGTAAATTGGCGGGACTGGGGCCTTCTTCAGTTTTTTGATGCCACGGGATTCAAAAGAGGCGATATGATCAATCTCGAATTTAAGATTGGAGACTGATTGCCGGATCTCTCTTCATAGGCCTGAAACTCCGCGCAACTGTCTTTAAAGGAACATTTTGCCTGACATATCCGAACGTCTATCCGAGGATTATTCTTCTTTCTCGTGCAGTGTAGGTAATCAGCCATGTATTATCCTTTCTGGACATAAAGTTGTTTACAATTAAATATATTTTAATTATAATTTTTATATTTAATACTATAAAGAAATAAATATGTCAACTATTTTTATCAAATTATTGTAACTGCTCAGGTATCTTGCCACAAAGCCTGCCCTGGCGCGACATTTTTGGGATACACTGTGGTCGTTACAGTATTGCGTAAGTAAGTTCTTTGTACTCATACTTTGCATGCCAGGTCTGGGCCAGGGGCACCGGGACCCGCCCGCCTCGCCTGAGGCGAAGCCGATGGCGGGCAGGCACCAAGATTATATAATTATTCGTAGACGTTCACAGGTTCAGGGTTCACCGTTCAGCCTGCGACGAGCCCTTCGGCCTTGAGCCTCTCGGCCATGAGCTCGAGGCCGAATGGCTCAGGGTCGAACGGCTCAGCCGAGTCGGGTTACGTTCCTGCCTGTGCGTCGCACGCAGGCAGGTCTTTGGGTCTTAGTGTCTTAGTCGCTGAGTATTTACAAATTATTTACCATAATCAAAAAACAACCATCTCATCCTCCTAAACATCTACATTCCGAGCTTTTATTTCATTGACTCTCAGGGTAGGGAACGCTATTACGACAGGAAAGGAAAAAGCCTGGAGGAGGTATGGCAAAAAAATCAAACTTCCTGATTGCAATTTGTTTAGTGACGGTGGTTCTGGCACCACGGATCGGACGACCGTATGTGCTTCCCTCAACTCAGATTATCCAATTCCTGACCGACAGATACGCCGACATAAAAGCATTAAGAATCATACAGCTCACTACCATTAAAGACATGGATCAAGAAATGGAGAGGGTTTTTGGCGAGATTATTGAGGTAATGTCTCCAGATCTTTATCGCTCAGAGGTTGCAGGTCAACCGGGTACTCGCCTCATCATCCATAATGGCTCAAAGACCTTGAGAATTATTAATAACAGAACTACCACTGATTTGGAGAGCAACGATTTTCTTTATCGTTTTCTTCTTTTGGCTCAGAGCCCGGAACGGATACAACAAAGCCTCCGAGGCAAAGGTATTAACCTGGACAAGGTCTCGCTCACCCGGTTCGATGACAGAGTAGCATACCTGATTGGAGACAGAGATGAGGGAAATCCCCAACTCCTCGTTGACAAGGACCGCTTTTTCCCGCTCCTCCTAAGCTGTGGTACCTTCTCTTTCCACTTTTCCGATTACAGGGAAATCATGGAAGACACCTGGTATCCTTACCGGATCGCTTACTCATCTGACGGGATTATTGTAGAGGAATATATGGTAAAGGACATTACAGTAAACCCACCTCTTGATGTGACTCAATTTAGTATACCCTTCATCCGCTCGCAATTTGGCAAGAGTGAACCCTAAACCCTTGAACCCTGAACCTGTAAACGCCTACAAAAAGACATATGTTCAGGTAGCCGTGGCCCTTCCGATTGGCGGGACCTTCACCTATACCATACCAGGGGACCAAGCAAAAAAAGCTGCGGTGGGAAAGAGGGTGCTTATTCCCTTTTCAGGCCGAAAGGTAACCGGCTACATACTCAGGGTTATCTCCCCTGAAATTAGAAAGGGTTTACGAGATCTTCTTACTATCATTGACCGTGATCCCCTGTTCCCACCAGATATGGTTCCATTCTTCGAATGGCTGTCAGCCTACTACCACTATCCAATCGGCCTGGTGATTAAAACAGCGCTTCCTACCGGCCTCAATGTGAGAATCTCCCATGGTGACAGACCCCCCCCTCGGGGATGGCTGGATAAGGTTGGTCTCCGAAGAAGGGTTTTCGTTACTGTAAAGAAAGGTTCCAGTCTGGACAGATCCTTGTTTGATTCCAAAAGGGCACCCCGCAACGAACCTGAATTCCTAGAGATAATTTTCAAAAAGAAACAGGTCTCCCTCGGTGAGGTAAACCAGATGTTTAAGAATGGGTCTTACCTCGTTGATAAGTGGGTCAAGAGAGGCCTTCTGAAAAAGACTCTTAAGCCTGTTGTGCGGGACGTAGCCGGTGAGACTTTTTTTGTCTCCCCCTCACCACCACCTCTGAATTCAAAGCAGAAAGAGGCTGTAGAAAAAATAGCGGAAAAGCTCAAAGGCAACTCGTTTTTCACCTATCTTTTGCATGGGGTAACCGGGAGCGGCAAAACAGAGGTCTACTACCACGCTGTCAGGGCTGCTCTGGGGTGTGGACGACAATCCATAGTAATGGTGCCGGAGATTGCCCTGACTGTTTTGATTACCTCTCTTTTCAAGGCCCGTCTTGGCGAGAGAGTGGCAATTCTTCACAGTGCCCTGTCACTGGGCGAACGATACGATCAGTGGATCAGGATAGCAAAGGGAGAGGCAGACGTAGTAATCGGCGCCAGATCAGCACTCTTTGCCCCTCTTTCCCGGCTTGGCCTTATTATCATCGACGAAGAGCACGATCCCTCTTATAAGCAGGAGGAAAAATTCCGCTACCAGGCAAGAGATAGTGCCACCGTTAGGGCAAAACTCTCCAATGCCGTTGTCATACTTGGTTCTGGAACCCCTTCCATACAGTCTCACCACAACGCAGTAAGCGGGAGGTATGGCCTTCTGACCATGCCGGAAAGGATACACAAGAGAAAACCTCCCGATATACGAGTTATAGATATGACACGGCTTGAGGGCAGTGCCTATACCGACAGTATCGTGAGCCCCCCATTGAAAGAGGCCATGGCAGATAATCTGGCTCAAGGAAAACAGACTATCATGTTTCTGAACAGGAGGGGCTTCAATGCCCTCTACCTCTGCAGGTTTTGCGGTGAGGCTCTCAAGTGCCCAAACTGCGAGGTAGGCCTGACCTTTCACAAAGACAGTAACAACCTGCTCTGTCATTACTGTGGCTTTCGGATTAAGCCTCCGGACAAATGCCCCGTGTGTAACAGAGACAAACTCAAACCATATGGATTTGGCACAGAGAAGGTAGTGGACACCTTGCAAGAGCTGTTTCCTCAGGCACGGGTGGAGAGAATGGACAGGGATACCACGAGGCATAAGGGTGAGGTACAAAAGGTCCTGAAACGATTCCTGGAGCATGAAACCGATATCCTTGTTGGCACACAGATGGTTACCAAGGGCCATGACTTTCCTAATGTAACCCTTGTTGGGGTCATCTCCGCTGACCTGTCACTCAATAATCCGGATTTCCGGGCTGGAGAGATTACCTTTCAACTCCTCTCCCAGGTGGCAGGCAGGACTGGAAGAGGAAGCTCACCTGGAAAGGTGATCATACAGACATTCAATCCATCTCACTATGCAATCAGGGCTGCACGTGACCATCATTATCAAAGATTCTTCTCCCGGGAAATAGGCCTCCGGAAACAACTCAACTATCCCCCATTTTCCTCGATAGCCAATGTGCGCCTTGTCGGTAATAGCAAGACCGGGACTGAGAAAATGGCTCAGCAGATGGGAGTAAAAATCCGTAGCATTGCAAAAAAGCAGTCAAAAGGGAAAAAGATTATCGAGGTTCTTGGTCCTGTTGAATCCCCCATAGCAAAACTGAAAGGCAAGTACAGGCAGCAGATCCTTATCAAATCCCGATCATCAAAAACCCTCAGCCAGGTATTAACAGAGCTCGACAGGATCTCCACCTCTATGCTGAGCTCGAGCGGGGTACGAATGATCATGGATGTTGATCCGTATCAGATGATGTAAGTGCTCGTTGCTGGTTGCCTGTTGCTCGTTGCTCGTTGTGATAAATCCTTATTGTAACACTAATCAGGAGGTGCTATTGAAACCAAAGAGTTACAGAGATTTGGAGATTTATCAATTGTGATATGAGTTGGCAATCAAGATTCATCACATGTCATTACAATTGCCTAAATATGAACTTTACGAGGAAGGGGGTCAGATCAGGAGATCGTCAAAAGGGGTTTGCTCCTGTATTGTCGAAGGATATGGCAGAAAAAAGTACAAGAATGAATTTGTGAAATTTTTAGTCTATGCCCAAGCATCCTGTGATGAAACCGAACTTCATCTGAAATTTATTTTCGCTTCAGGATATATCAATGATGACGTTTATCAAGTGCTAAAGGACGAAAACAACAAACTGGGTAGAAAAATTAACAAATTCATTCAATATGTTGAGACGCAATGGAAATGAACAAACTGTAACGATTAACCAGCAACAAGTAACCAGGAACCAGGAACGAGATGATCATAGATTTTCATACCCACATCTTCCCACCTGAGGTTAGGGATAAGCGCGAGGATTTCTTTGACCGTGAACCGGCCTTCAAGCTCCTCTATGGTGTTCCAGGGTCAAGGCTCTGCGGAGCAGAGGAGCTTATCAGGAATATGGATGATGAGGGAATAGACAAATCGGTTGTATTCGGCTTTCCATGGTACACCGAGGATTATTTCAAAAGAAATAATGACTACGTCCTGGACACAGTTGAAAGACATAAGGGGAGGCTCATAGGCTTTGGCACCGCTTGCCCCACGGCTCACGGTGCTGATAAAGAACTCGAACGGTGCCTGAGATCAGGCCTTTCAGGCATAGGAGAACTGGCACTCTATACAGAGACTTTAGGTGTGGATATCCTTAAGGGCTTTGAGCCTATAGCTGAAATGGCTCAACGGTTTGATGCGCCAATTCTCCTTCACACCAATGAATCTGTTGGCCACTCCTACCCCGGAAAGACCGCGCTCACATTAAAACAAATCTATGATTTTTTACAATACTTTCCCGATAATAAAATCATCCT
>JADFWK010000251.1 GCA_015223015.1 Pseudomonadota bacterium | reverse complement strand
TGACAGCTCAAAGCGCACCTGGTCATTCCCTTTGCCGGTTGAGCCATGCGCGACGATTGAGGTTTTCTCTTTTGTTGCTATTTCGATTTGTTTTTTCGCAAGAAGGGGACGGGATAGGGCTGTACCCAACAAGTATCTTCCTTCATAAGCCGCGTTCGCCCTAAGTGCAGGATAGATATAGTCTACAATAAACTCTTCTCTCAAGTCTTCAACATACACCTTCAAGGCACCTGTCTTAAGCGCTTTTTTTTCGATCGCCTCAAAATCTTCTTTTTGGCCTACGTTTCCGACAAAACAGATTACCTGGTAGCCTTTGTTCATGAGCCATTTCAATACGACAGAGGTATCCAGTCCTCCGCTATAGGCCAGAACTACCTTTTCTTTTTCCAAAACAATTACCTTCCTTTCTTTAGTCAAGCTTATAATGTCTTTTCTAATATAGCGATAAATTCGTTTTCAATTCTCTTTCTGTTTTCATCGGTATCGACGACGACTAGTATGGTATCATCCCCGGCAATGGTACCGAGTATTTCCGGTAACCCAAGACGATCAATAATAACCGCCACACTGTTGGCATTACCCGGTGTGGTTCTTATCACGATCAGGTTATTGGTGGCTTTGATCTCATCGACAAAATTATCAAATACGGCTCTCAATTGGTCTCTGAGATCGCCTTCCGATGCCTTTTCAAGGATCTCGTATCTATAACGTCCTGGTTCGACTCTCACTTTGACGACATTGAGTTTTTGGAGATCCCTTGATATGGTTGCCTGCGTCGTCTCAATCCCACTGTTCTTCAACTCATTGAGCAGTTGAATTTGATCTGAAACTTCCCGCTCAGAAATGATTTTTTTTAATAACCGCAGCCGTATTGTTGTGGTATAATCATTCATAATGGATGCATATTTATACCAAGCTGAGCGCTTTGTAAAGCATTTTCTGTATATTTTTTCTTTGTCTCTCAGAAATTTGTTATTCGCCTTCGCCAGAATACCCTGTAACTTGCTGCAGGGATGATCAGCCTCCGCCAAAGGCTACTGCTCGACAGGGATGGCGAGGCGAACGCGCCGTAGCTCATAGAGCGAAGGCGGGTTGGGTTCGGCGCAATTCCGCTTGATGCCCTGCAGTTTACCGCAAGGAGCCTCATTTGTTCAAGAATACAACGTTATTCAGATGAAGCGAGAGCTTCAAATTGTTTTATGCGCTTTGCAGCTAACGCTGTTCACTTTTCAAGATTTTTGGAGTTTCAGAAGATTTTGGCTTTAGGAAGGCTTTGGCAGATAAGGACGGCTTATCAATAATTTTCGATTGGCGGCTAAAAAAATAGCAAGGTCATAATCCTTGGAAGCAATGCCACTTTTTCGACTCCTTGCTTACCAGGTCATCCTCACCTTTACACCGCGCGCGCGCAGGTCTTCTTTGATTTGTTTAATGGTATAGGTTCCATAGTGGACAATAGAGGCGATAAGGGCTGCATCTGCCCTCCCTTTGGTGAGTACATCATACATATGCTCTATATTCCCAGCACCACCTGATGCTATGACCGGAATAGTCACATTTTCAGATATGAGGGGTGTCAATTCCAATTCATAGCCTTGCTGCAAGCCATCGGCATCGATGGAATTCAGGCATATCTCACCTGCACCTAATCTCTCTGCTTTTTGGGCCCAGACCAGGGCATCAATACCGGTAAAGGTTCGGCCTCCATGAATCACTATCTCATACCCCGATGGTGTTTTATCAGTTGCCCTCACCTTTTTGACATCCATGCCAAGGACAATGCACTGGCTACCAAATGCCATGGCTCCATCGGAAATTATGGTGGGATTCAGGACTGCGGCGGTGTTGACACTCACCTTTTCTGCTCCTGCCAGCAAAACCGTGCGCATATCCTCGAGTGTCCTGATCCCCCCACCCACAGAAAAAGGTATAAAGATCTCCTCTGCCACCCTGCGAACCACATCAATCATGATGTCTCGCCGATCACTTGAGGCAGTGATATCATAAAAGACGATCTCGTCTGCCCCCTGTTCATAATAGAATCTGGCCATTTCCACAGGGTCACCAATATCCCTATTGTCTTTGAACCTGATACCCTTGGTTGTTTTTCCGTCTCTGACATCGAGACACGGTATGATCCTTTTGCTCAGCATAGTTACCCATCAGGATACCAAAATGAGTTTCTTGGGTTCCTTGTGTTTGTTGAGTTCATAAAATTTTAACACAATGAACCCAAGAAACTCAACAAGGTTTAGTATTCTATAGGGATGGCGGAGCAAGCAATCAAAATTAATGAATTGCAGATATATTTTTGTCTCTTGGGCAATGTGTGGACGCCGTTGTCAAAAGTCAGGTGTATTTCTGGGCAATTGGTGAACATAAAGAAGCGCCAGCTGGTGGTTGCTGTTTGTTTTAAGTGATTTTTTTGCATTGCCGGCTTTCAGGGCCTGTGACTATTCCGCCCATTCCTCAAGACCAGACTGTTCAACCTTTGTCTGCTTTGGTCTCACCTTTCTATATACCGTGAGGGGGCTCATCTGCGTTCCTTGTACAGTGAGGAGATCTTTCTGGATGGAAATAGCGAACAGCCTCTCGTTCTCCTCGAGATACGGGAGGATCAGTTTCCAGTCCCGCTCTTCAAGGGCAACAATCTCACCCCCGTTCAGTTGTTCTTCATCTACCTGTTGAAAGGGATCCCTGACATAGATGGCGCCCCCGGATGCCAGAGAGAAGAGGTTAGAACCCGAATATGGCGTCGGCTGGGGCTGGACGTGACCGTAATCGGCAAATTCGATGCCATTTAAAACCACAAAACCGCCTCCATTCAGGGGGTCACCGGCCATAAAGGACTCGGCAAGATAATCCAGACAGGTCCCGTTTATAACGACCCGGGGTTTGCCCACTGCATTGATAAGGGGCCTTCCTGCTGCATTCCCCATGACGTAAGCCTCCCCGCCCTTGGCCCCATACATGAAGGTCTGGCCTGTATCTCCATAGATGACCAGCTTCCCGGACATCATGATTTGCCCAACCTGATCCTGTGCGTTGCCATGCACATGTATAGAAAGGCCATCGGTGCCGGACCCAAGGTAATCCCCAGAGCTCCCATAGATATCAATCCTGACCCCACCTGAGCTTGGGCCCAGTCCGCACCCATGGAATCGCTGCCCCCTGAGCCCGAATACCACAAAATGTTTCCATCCTTTGTGGAAGGCCTCTGCAATTAAGCGGCTATCGCTGCTATCTCCCTCGGGGGGAAACAGAGAGGCATCGATGATAAGGGCCTTTTCATTTTTTGTGGGTCCCCTGAATAGTTGTCTGGTTTCCCAGTCAATGAGTCGATATGCTCCATTGTTTTTCCCATCAAGATATGGGAAACGACGGAACACGCTCTCCAGCGTTTCATTGGTCATCTGGAGGATTGAGCGCCGTTTTTTGTCATGGGTATGATAGCGCAGGTCCAGCAGTTTGCCCAGGGCTGTGAGAGCTACCTCAAAGCAGGCATCATTTTTTTGGGACCATTTTGCTATGTCACTAAAGCATTGCATAAGGGCAGGATAATCCCAATCCTTTATCCCTTTCTTTACATATTCATACAGAGGTTCCGGGAGTTGATGATTGAAGAAACGTGACATCGTATCCTGCCTTTTGGTCCCTTTGCTCATCTTATGGTGGAACCGGTCAGGTATATAGGAAGTTTGGCCTTGAGGGACGGTGATAGGCGTGCCAAATTTATCCGTGCATGTCAATCGCCTTGCAAGGGGTGATGAGGAAAGCTCATCCAGGTTGAAAACAAAGGCTCCTCCATCTGTATAGCTTCCTCCCCGGGCGTTCCAGTACCTGTCGGCCACAGACCCAATCCTGGAATCTTCATCCGAGAGGCTTTTCAGGGTTGCATCAATGGCCTGTTTCTCGGAGCATATAAGCCCTACCTGCACCTCCCCGTCGTGCAAGGCGAATACCTGGGGTCTCAGCATGGATGTGTCGGTAATACCGATAAGCTGGAGTCGTTTGTTCTCAGTATCGTTCCTGGCTATGATAAAGAACCAGGGGCCGTCAGGAGAGCCATGAATGTGAGTCGCCTGGATGGCCCGGTAAATTCGCTGTTTTTCAGGTGGCAACTGGTAGAAGTCTCTCTCCATTGTTGGGGCAAGGGCTTCGATGACATATTCCAAGGGATAGCCATACGTTCTGCTATAGAGATCAAATAATAGAACAGAGACCTCTGTATCCGTTAAAAATAGAGGATGGATGTTTCTCTGCGCAAGGTATTCGACCACTGAGTGGTAGTTGGCAAAATCGCCATTGTGCACAAGGGCCTCGTTGAGGCCGATAAAGGGGTGGGCCCCTGCCGGATGCCAGACCCTTCCTTTGGTAGGGTAGCGCTGATGGGCGATCCATATATGGGCCTTAAAGTCTTCCAGGTGGTAATACTGGACGACCTGCTCCGCATATCCCACGGTCTTTAAGATAAAGAAGTTCCGACCGTGGGAAACCACAAAGGCTTGCTGATTACCAAAGGCGTCATAGTATGTTTTGTTGATCTTGAAACTGTTCTGAAAGACAAATTCATCCTCCGCCTGCCTCTGGGTTAATTGCAGTAGATTGTTTTGTTCCATAAACTGCTTGAGTACCGCTGGCCTCACCCTTACAAAATAGCGCCAGATATCGGGCGGTCTCATAAGGAGTCCCGGGATATCTTTAAAGTCCTCTACATGGGGGATAATCTCGGAGAAGTCTACCTGAAACCAGGGCTCAATAAAGCGTTTTTCCAGATCTTGCATAACCCCTTGGTCGAGAACTGCTATCTGGAGCATATAGTCATCTTCCAAAACCTCTTTTGAGACCCCGAGCATCTTGGGATCAAAGCCCATTGCCGCTATCCCGCCTCCAAGCCCATTGCCCCTGTTATGCATCTGCCTGGAAGGCTCAAAGATATGTTTCCCCCTGACCGGGATGCTCGAGGCAAACCCGGTTACTCCGCACCCACCCTCGTCCTCTCTCTTATAATGGTTTCTTGTGATCAAATCCTCTGCCACTGGTTTTCTGGATTCTATTATATTTCTTATGATCTGATTTTTTCTCATCATCTATATGGTCTGTGATTCAGTTTTTAAATTCCTTAACTTTAGGCCTGCCCATCCCGCTCTGCGGGACGAGGCGGGCGGGCACTTTATCAGCCTAAGGCTGATTTGGCTCACTTATTCATGTAATCCAGATGCACCAAGCAGTCTGTCCTGCCCACGAGTTCTGTTATGCTCTTCATGCCGAATCGTTCTAATATCCTGATGAGCTCCTTCCTCCAGGCCATGAACAGGTTGATGATCCGCTGGGTTCCCCATTCCAGATCAATCAATTCTGTCAATTCTGGATCAGTTGTGGCAATACCTCGTGCGCAGCCCCTCCCCCTCTCACAGTTGTGACAGCGAATGCATCCTAATGCCACCAGTTCTGCAGTTCCTGTGCATACCCCATCAGCTCCAAGGGCTATAATCTTGGCTACATCATGAGGGGTTCTGATGCCGCCACTGGCTATCACTGTCATTTTGTCCCGGATTCCCTCTTCTTTGAGGAACCTGTGCACCCTGGGCACAGCATATTCAATGGGCATGGCAATATTCTTTTTTGCTATGTCTGGAGCAGCCCCCGTTCCTCCGTAGCTGCCGTCCAGATGCATGATATGTGCGCCAGCGTAATAGCTCCCCACAGCCACCATGTCCACATCGGTGGGTGTGGAAACCTTTACCGCTATCAATGCCTTAGGATTGATGGCCTTTATCCAGTCCACATGTTTCTTGTGGTCCTCAACCGAATAGACACTGTGAAAGGGAAAGGGTGAAAAAAGGGGGTAACCGACAACCGCCTCCCTCATGCTTGCCACGGCAGGTGTTACCTTGTCCCCGAGCAAGTGTCCTCCGAGACCTGGCTTTGCACCTTGGGCATACTTAAATTCCACTATCTTCACCCTCTGAATGGTTTCTTCCCGGACACCGAAAAGACCAGTGGCCACCTGGGTGATGACATGATCATCATAGGGCTTTAGTTCATCAGGATATCCCCCTTCACCAGTAGAGCAAAATGTCCCAAGGGCTGCTGCTGCCGTGACTCTGCTGAGCATGGTGATGATGCTCACGGAACCATACGACATACCTGCACCGTAGAAGGGGACATCTATCCGGATGTGGTGGGAGGAGTCGTCTCTTCGGTTCAGGTCGATTCCAATGTCCACATCCTCATGGGGGGCTTCCAATTGAGTCCCATGAGCGGGAGAAAAAACCAGCCGGAGCCTGTCAAAGCCACCATCAGAGCCCCCAATCCTATATTCAAGCCCTCTCGGCGGGACAGTACCGTTCTCAGCCATGTACCAGGTGCTGACCAGAAGATCTGGTGTCCATCGAAGATCCCCCATGGTATCAAAGGTGGGGTTCCTGTTCAGAGAAAGGGCTTGGGCCGGGCAGGCCTCATAACAGGGATTGGGGCACTCAGGCCCTACACAACGGTAATGATTATTGGTGAGGACATGCCCAACCCTGATGACATGTACGCCGTATGGACACAGGTCCACGCACTTGCCACACCCTATACAGTCATCGGTCCTGTGGAGCCGATATTTACCGATGGGATTTCTGAATCTTGATGGGGTTATCATCACCTCTGGCGGCTTGTTATTCAAGCTCATAGCCCTCCTGAACCTCTCCTAGTGACCCAAAGGTGTTTCTGTCCAGATCTTCAAAAAACATGGCCCTGCCAGCCTCGCCCCGCAAACGCCGGACATCTCTTATGCCCATTGCACCCATAATCTCAAGGATTTGGTTATGCCACGCACCGAGAAGATTGATCGTCCTGGAGGCAACCCAGGAGGAGGCGGCCTGATCTATTTCCACCGGGCACGGTAGTTCTTTGGTGCAGCGGCGACACATCCGGCATTCAAGGGCAATGAGAATCGGCAAATCGATCACAACCCCATCTGCCCCACAGATAATAGCTTTTGCTACATGTTCTGCCATGCTAAGACCACCCCCGACCAGAAGCGTAACCTCATCCCTGATACCATGTTCCACCAGGGCCAGATGGATTGACCGGATTGTGTCTCTCATGAACACCGAATTATCATCCACTAACCGTCCGTTTGAAGTCCCTTCAAGGCTGATAATGGACACACCTGAATTTACCAGAGACAGAACAGTCTCCTTTATCCCGCCAACCAATGGGAGCCTGATGGCTGTCATGGCAGATGGATGAGTCTCTGTTATCTGCCGGGTAATCGCCTTCCAATTCTTTCCCCATAAAACCTCGATCAGCCTCACCCCTCCTAACCCATCATCTCCATAAGGCTGAGCAGGTGAGATGCTGGGGATCAGGCATTCCTTAAAGGCGATAATTTCCTCGTCTATCATTTCATAGGGCAGGGCCAAGAAGGTTCCGAGTTTTTTGGCTGCCAGAGCCCATCCCTTGATGGTGTTTTTACCCAGAGAGCCAAAGGGGGGGATCCTCAGGATTATTGGGAGGGGGATGTCCACGAGGAAGGATGGATCACTGTCCAAATCTCCTGAATCGGTGAAGGTGAGATGCCTGGGGGTTTTGCCCAGGTGGATCCCGGTACTAATATACTCCCTGCCATGGATGCCATCCCTGGTGGGCCTCACAATCTCAGACATGTCAGTCCACATGGAGTCAAACCCGGGCCCACTGAAAGGGCCGGAATAGCCTGCACCCGAAACAGGGATCTTGCCGGTCTCGGCCTGATACCATGATTTGGCAATGACATACGGTGTCCAGTGGGAATCCCCAAGGGCCTCGTATTCTGGGTTGATGGATTTATGGATGAGTTCCTTGGGGCAGCCCTGAACACACCGGAGACAGTTCATGCACTGATTATCAAGAGAGTCGATCATCTGCCTAATATCCAAGTCTCTATTGTCGTACACTCCGTAGACACACTGCTTCTTGACACAGACAGGACACTTCAGACAGCCTTCCTCCCAGGCGATGATACCCGATTGGGTGAGAACCTCGAACCTGTTTGGGACAGCCTGTGTATCTATTATATACTTAGAAGCCATTCAAAAAACCCCGCCTAGTCTTGATCAAAGGAGGGTCTGGGCAGCAGATCAGCACGCGCCACAATCTCTCCGACTGCCTCCTCCCACTCTATGGCCATGATGTGAAAGCCTCGAATCCCCTGAATTTCTTTTAATCTCTGGATTGTCTCCACACAGATATTGATGCCTTCTTGCCGTTGCCTGTTCTTAGGAACCCCTTGCATCCTCTTCATGAGTTCATCGGGGATATCTATCCCGGAGACTCTATCTCTCATGTATTGTGCCATGCCAGATGATTTTAGGGGGGTGACACCTGCGAGGATACTAACGTGTTCAGGTAATCCCCTGTCACGAGCCATATTCATCCATTGTTCAAACCTGTCAAGGTTGTACACACACTGGGTCTGGATGAAGTTGGTACCAGCCCTGATTTTCTTGGCCAAGCGAATTACCCTGAGCTCTAAGGGGTCGGCAAAGGGGTTAGCTGCGGCTCCGATAAAGAGCTCAGGGGCCTTGGTCAAAGGGTCACCACCCCAAACGGTCCCTTCGTCTCTCATAGTTTTCGCTACCTGAATAAGCTGGATGGAGTCTAGATCAAACACTCCCATGGCCTGGGGCTGGTTCCCAAAGCTCTGATGGTCGCCTGAGAGACAGAGGATGTTTCTAATGCCCATGGCCGATGCCCCTAAAATATCTGATTGTAGAGCTATCCGGTTTCTGTCCCTGACCACAACCTGTAACACGGGATCCAGACCTGCTGATATCAACAGGCCACAGGCAGCAAGGCTTGACATGCGAACGATGGCTGTCTGATTGTCGGTTACATTGATGGCATCCACCTTGCCCCGTAAGAGTTCTGCCTTTTTGAAGATAGCTTCAGGATCTGCCCCCTTTGGAGGACCGCATTCGGCGGTAACCGCCATATCGCCGTTATCAAGAACTCTCTTCAGTTGGCTCATCTCTCTCACAGTTGCTGATCCTCCCTGATTATCTTTCTTGGTCCTCGTCCCTGTTTTTCAGACCAATCTTTAGGCGGATAGATTTTCTCTAGCCTCTCGAGAGCATTGAAAGCTGATAGTCGCTCAAAGATCAACTGCCACGCACACGGGACCTCAGGATCGACCTCGCATTTCCCATCCTTTGATCCCCCGCAGGGCCCATTCAGGAGGTTCTTGGCGCAGCGGGTAAGGGGACAGACACCACCGAAGTAGTAAAGCATGCAATCTCCACATCCAATGCAGTTCTCCACCCAGTACCCCTGATCCCTTGTTTCACCTATAAATTTTGTGTTAAGGGCAGGAATGATTGGAATCTCGGAAAAGATCTCAGCCACTGCCTGGACTCCGGCCCCGCAACCCAGAGAAAGCACTGCATCATATTGATTTATAATATCGTCCAGGGGGAGAATAAAATCCTTGACACACTGGCGATCCACTGTTTTTTCATGAATGAGAACGTCCCTTCCTTCCATCTTGGCTGCTATCCTCAGAGTGGATGCCAGCATAGCAGTTTCCTTTTCTCCCCCTGCTGCACATTCTGCAACACAGGAGTCACAGCCAAGGAGGAGAATCTTCTCGTAGGGCTCGATCATCTCCCTTATTTCATCAATGGGTTTCTGCTCAGCAGTTATCACGCTTTTCTCCTTTTTCCTGTTGTGCTCGGTGCGGGCTGAGCACTGGTGATGGCCTCAGGTGGGTGATGTTCTCCATGATCTCATGTGCCTGTCTGGCGAGTGATTTGGAGTTTTTGTTCATCACTATCCCTATTCGTTCACCCTCAAGTCCGATGGATTCAATGATTTCCCGTGTTCTTTGTACCCTTTTTTTTGCCCTGAGATTCCCATCAAAATACCGGCATTCTCCCTCAGGACAGGTAATCACGTAGGCCACGTCAGCAAATTCCTCCAGTGCTCGCAGAAGATGAAGAGGCTCTAACCGTCCACTGCATGGAATCGGGAAGAGGCGTATGGATTTCCCATATTCTTCCTCCAGAGATTGTCTGTCCTGCTTACCGCTTTCAGGTATATTCTGGCAGTAAAACAGGGCCAAGGTAATTTTGTTTTCTTTAGACGTTTGAGACATAAGGATTTTTCCCGGCCACAAACTATTCTTTATCAGAATCCTACAGGAGAAAGTAGGTTGCCTTTCAGAGCAAAAAAATGCGGAAAAAGAAGGCTCTTTGGTCAGTCCTCTTTTTCCGCCCCTCAGCGTCTTTGCCTCTTCGGAAAAATCATCTCTGATTTTTCGTGGGAACAAGAACAGGCTTAACTATACATTTTTTCTATTATAACCTATCAAATTGAATGTCAAGCCAAAAACATATCTATAGTAATGCCAATGACGTAGTTGAGAAGGCCAGCTTATCTCTCTCATTGAGATTAACATTTTTGTAGGATTCTTGATTACCCAATTACAATTTTGTAGATGTGGTTTGCCCTCCTTCACACTCATGTAAGTAAATACTTTTGGGCTATGGGGAACCTTCTTCCATAGCCAAAGGACTTTGTGGTAACCTTTAGACCTGGAGGGGCTTGGTGCCTCTTGTATTCGTTTCGGTCAACTCTGCTCATGATATCCCGGACGATCGATGGTTCAAACCCCATGTCTATGATCTCCTCTGCCGCCTTTTTGTCTTCGATAAAGGCCTTCAGGATACCATCCAGAACCTCGTAAGAAGGCAAGTCATCCTGATCTAATTGGTCAGGTTTGAGCTCAGCCGATGGAGGTTTTTGAATAATTCTTTCAGGAATCACCTCTTTTTCGTTATTGATCAGACGAGTAATCCGGTACACCATGGTCTTTGGGACATCCGAGATAACAGCCAGGCCACCACTCATATCACCGTATAGGGTGCAATAGCCCACCGCCAGTTCCGATTTATTGCCTGTTGAAAGCAGGAGGTAGCCAAACTTGTTGCTAATTCCCATAAGGATGGTTCCCCGGATCCGTGCCTGGATATTTTGACCGGTGACCTCTGTGGCCACATCTTTGAAGAGGGGAGCGACCTCTTCGAGAAATTTTTCGAATATCCCCTTAATGGGTACCTGATAGAGCCTGATCCCCAAGCTACGTGCCAACTTTTCGGTGTCTTCAAAATTCTCCCGAGCGGTATATTGAGAGGGCATAAAAATCACCATAACATTTTCCTTTCCAAGGGCCTGGACCGCGATATACACCGTGAGTGCTGAATCAATGCCGCCACTCAATCCCACCAGTGCCTTGGAAAAACCACATTTCCGAACATAATCTCTGGTACCCATGATGAGGGCATTGAGCAGGGATTCGGTGTCCGATTCAGACACGGGATGGATATCGCCTTTTTGGCTATTCGTATCAAAGATAACCATGCCCTCTTCAAAGTCTCGAGCCCTTGCGCACATCTGGCCTTTGGAGTCAAAGGCGAGGCTGATACCATCAAAAAGCACACTGTCATTGCCCCCAACTTGATTGACGTAGAGGAGGGGAACATTATATTTTTTGGCGATACCCTGGAACATATCCCACTTGAATTCTCTTTTGCCTACATAGTAAGGGGATGCCGCGATATTGATGAGGAGATTGGCCCCTTCTTTGATCATTCTTTCTACCGGATTAACCGGGTAAAGCCGCCTTGAGAAAAGATCTTTGTCATTCCAGATGTCCTCACAGATGCTCAGCCCTATCCGGCGGTCCTTATACAAAAAAGATGAATATTCTGTTCCCGGCTCAAAATACCTCCTCTCATCAAATACGTCATATGCAGGTAGAAGCCTTTTGTGTGCCTGATGGCGTATTTTTCCATCATCAAAAAATGCAGCCGAGTTATAGAGGGGATTGCCCTCTTTTTCCAGGTTTTTATCCACAAACCCACATATCACACCAATGCCCTTTATGGAGGCAACGAGCTTGTGCAGATGGGTCAGGTTAGCCTCAACAAAGTCACTCTTTTCCAGGAGGTCCCGTGGCGGATAACCTGAGATAGCGAGTTCTGAAAGGACGATGAGATCACAGGAAAGACCTTTAGCCCTTTCTGTCGCAGCCATAATCTTCTGTGTGTTTCGTGCAAAATC
>JADFWK010000041.1 GCA_015223015.1 Pseudomonadota bacterium | reverse complement strand
CAGTTGCGGGTGAAAACAAACCTGGGCTATAAGATAGAGGTTCACCCCTTTGGTTCTCTGCCCCGATATGAGGTAAAGGCCAAGCGATTCAAAGATCTCAGGAAAACGGGAGGTTGATATGGATGCCAGTAAGATTGCAGAAATGGATGAACTGATCCGACGGATGCGCCAGTGTGCCGAAGAGTTGAAAGAAAAGGACAATGGAATACAGGCAGTCGAAAGGAACGTGGATCGCATTCTGGCCAATATAAAGATGCTGGAGCTGAATATCAGTGATGTGAAAGAGCTGGTCTAGAATTTGAGGGCATTCTGTTTGACCTTACCCTCAACAAACTCCTACCCCAATGTGGATTCCCTCAAAGGTCCACTGTACAGCCCTTGGGTATGAAGAGCTAGAATAAGCTAACATCTTGTTTTTCCTTGCTGGAAGATCGTGCTTAGGGTGAGCTCTTCTTTTGCTCTCCGGCTCATGGCATTTTGAGATTTTACAGCCATCTTTTAAGAGGCTATAACGCTTCAGACAAAATAACATTTTTCGTGGGGGTAGAAAGGAGGTGAAAAAATCTTTATTCTGTTTAGGGCCTAACAAATCTTTCTTCAACTTCGCAACAAGGAGGGTATGTAAATGAAAAGGAAACTATTTTTGTTTTTCGTGATTGTATCTGTAGGGGTTGCCTTTACTGCAGTGGCATTCCTTAAGGCCGAAGCGGCCCCCATCAAATTAACCTATAGTAACTTCTTTCCACCGACCCACATCCAGAGCAAATTAGCCGAGGCCTGGTGCAAGGAAGTGGCAAAGCGCACCAATGGAAAAGTTAAGGTGGAATACTACCCTGGCCAGACCTTGACCAAGGCCAAACAGTGTTACGACGGCGCCGTGACAGGCATTTCTGATCTCGGTTTTTCAGTCCTTGCTTATACCCGGGGTCGATTCCCGGTTATGTCAGCCATTGATCTGCCCTTGGGTTATCCCAGCGGAAAAGTGGCCACAGCTGTCATCAATGAAGTCTATTACAAATTTATGCCCAAAGAGCTTCTCGATACCAAGGTGATGTATCTCCATGCCCATGGGCCCGGCCTTATTCACACTAAGGATAAAATGATTACAAAGCTGGAGGATCTAAGGGGAGTCAAGTTGAGAGGCCACGGAACCAGCGCCAATTTTCAGAAGGCCCTGGGCGCAACACCAGTTCCCAGTCCCATGCCAGAGTGCTATCAAATGATTCAGAAAGGCGTGGTTCAGGGTGCCTCATACCCCTTTGAAGCCAACAAAGGCTGGAGATTGGGAGAGGTAACCGATTATGCTGTTGCTGCCTTTTCTGCCGCTTACACCACCTCCTTTTTTGTGGTCATGAATAAGGACAAATGGAATGCGTTACCAGCAGCTGTGCAGAGCACCATTGAAGAGATAAATAGCGAATGGGTAGTAAAGCATGGTGAAGCCTGGGATGCTAGTGACATGGAAGGTCTCAAGTATTTCCTGAATCAGGGCGGCGTAATCATTGGTCTTGATAAGAAAGAAGCTGCCCGATGGAAGAAAGCTGTTCGCCCTGTTATTGATGAATACATACAGAGTATGAACAAGAAGGGGTTTAATGGTAAGGAAATTGTTGATTTCACCACGGGGACCTTGGCTAAGTATACAAAATAGAACCTATTAGTGGGATCGGCCTTATTTCTTAAGGCCGATCCCTAGCTCTAACAATGGTTAACGGGACAACAGACTAAAAGAGTCATGAGTGCATTCTGGCAAACTATTGAATGGGTTTTGGATAAGCTGAAGATAATAGGCGCTGCATGCCTGGTAGGCATGACCTTTTTGACCTGTGCTGATATAGTAGGCCGGTTATTCGGCCATCCCATTTTCGGTTCGGTAGAAATTGTAGGTTTTATGGCCACCCTGGCAGTTGCTATGGCCTTGCCGTACACCGAAAAGATTAAAGGTCATGTTGGGGTAGAAATCCTCGTTCGTTTGCTCTCGGAACGGACACAGGCTATTATTGACATCTGTGCTGGAATTTTAAGCTTAGCTCTATTTTCACTGGTAACCTGGCGGATGACCTTGTATGCCCACACCATGCAGAAATCCGGTGAGGTTTCCATGAACCTGGAACTTCCTGAATACATGATTATCTACATTACTGCCTTCTGTTTCTTGATATTTGTCCTGATCATATTTCAGGGCATTAGTAATAATATTAGGATGTTAAAAGACAAATGAGCCCCACACTTATCGGCATTATCGGCATTATTGTGATGATAGTCATATTTATGTCCAGAATGCCCGTGGCCTATGTCATGGCTATGATTGGCTACATAGGCTTCACCGTCATGATCTCTGGTAAAGGGGGCCTCAACCTGCTTTCCAGAAATATCTACGACATTTTCTCCGGCTATGGATTGACCACCATTCCCCTTTTCATTCTTATGGGCCAGCTGGCATTCAATAGTGGAATAAGCCGCAGGCTCTATGAAACAGGGTATAAATACCTGGGCAGTACCAGGGGAGGTCTTGCTATGGCCACTGTGTCCGCCTGTACGGCCTTCGGTGCAGTTTGTGGATCCAGCCCGGCGACCGCAGCTACCATGGCAACAGTGGGGCTACCGGAGATGAAGCGCTACAATTACGCCGATGAACTGGCAACCGGTGCCGTTGCCTCGGGTGGGGGTCTGGGAATGATCATGCCACCCAGCGTTGTGCTGATCATATATGGCATTCTCACAGAACAGTCAATTGGAGCTCTGTTTGTTGCAGGGGTTTTTCCGGCCATCCTGGTCACTATCCTTTTCATCATCTCCATATATATCAGGTGCAGCTTTGCCCCGGACCAAGGTCCCCCTGGAGAGAGCTTTTCCTGGCCAGAAAAGATAAAATCATTGCTTGGCATGAGTGAGACACTGGCTGTTTTCATCATCGTAATGGGCGGCCTGTTCATAGGGCTGTTTACTCCCACAGAAGCCGCAGCAGTCGGGGCCTTTGGCATGCTCCTGGTATCCTTGATGAGGCGGCAGCTTACCCGGCAGGGCTTTGTGAATGCCCTGTACGAGACTCTCGCCACATCCTGTATGGTGATGTTGTTGATAGCCGGAGCCACTGTTTTTGGCAAATTTCTTGCAGTAACCAGGATTCCCTTTGATATCGCTACCTGGGTAGGCGGGCTTGACTTGCCGCCATATCTGGTCATGGCCGTAATCGTGCTCATTTATTTCATTGGCGGCTGTTTTATGGACGCCCTTGCCTTTGTAACTCTCACTGTCGCGATCTTTTTCCCTGTTGTGATGGCACTCGGCTATGACCCAATCTGGTTTGGCATCATTATTGTGATGGTAACTGAGATGGGTGTTATCACTCCACCGGTGGGGATCAATGTATACGTGGTTTTCGGGGTAGCCCGAAGAGTCATTGGTGAGGTACCCCTTGAATCCATCTTCAAAGGGATATTCCCCTTCCTTCTCGCAGTAATTGCAGGTGTCATTATACTCATGATCTTCCCCCAGATCATTCTCTATCTACCGAATCTCATGTATTAATCTGCAATTACTGAGACTCGATCGGACAATCTCACGATAGGGGCTTTAAGGTTGTCTTACAACATTTTTTTGAGATCTTAGACCTACTGCTTTGAATGAGTTACGATTGAAATATGCAATAGATTGGGTCTATCTGAAACTGATTAGTTAGGGCTATGCACCCAGCCTGTCCACATTACATACAATAGCGTTTTCAGACGGCTTGGCATCTCGTCTAAATTAGAGCAATTGTTATTTTAATGGCCTCAACGAATATGTGCTTTCACTCCGAGTGATTTGCCCTGACTTCACAGGTGTTTTTTCACCCGCCCAAAATCTGGATTCGGCCTCCGGCTCAGAGAGACCCTCCCTGCCCGCTATGCCTGGTTCACATGCCACAGAGGAATCCTCTGTGTTTCTCAGTAAACTCGCTAATTGCTAACTGGCCAACTATCAGCTTTGGCAGGCTGGCCTGCCCAATATGCCTTCCCCCAAACTAAAAAAGACTCAACGATGTTGCTTGTTAAATTCCCGGTTCATTAACCGATCTGATATGAGCTATGGCACCTGCCCGCCATTGCCAAGTATACCAGGATTGAACCTGTATCTTCCGCCAGGCGATGGCAGGCGGGGGCGGGT
>JADFWK010000250.1 GCA_015223015.1 Pseudomonadota bacterium | reverse complement strand
GCCCAATGCCCTGGGATAGATATCGCCCGCCCGCCTCGCCTGAGCGAGAGCGATGGCGGGCAGGCCTTTCAAAAACAGCCATGCCCTCCTTTAGAACGTGAACGACTACTCACAATGGCTCATGCCAACACTTCTTAACGATACCAATGGCTTTAGACATGATGAGGGCTGTTTGGCCTTTAGGATAATAACCTTTGTGAGTTCCAACGACCTGAAAACCAGCCGCCTGAAAAAACAACTGAGCTCCCTCATTCTCCTCGGCGGTATGGAGCAAAAGCATGCTCAGGCCTCGCTGGGTAGCGAGGAACTCTATATAGTTGAGCAGGGCAAAACCAATGCCACGCCTTTGATATTTGGGAGCCACCGCTATAGCCAATATCTCTCCAGTAATAACAGAAACAAGACCAAAGCCCAGGGGGTTTTGCCCATTATGGACATAAACGACGGTAATTACCTCTGGATTTGAAAACCACAGGCGTATTACCTCACGATAGTCACCAAATATGGAAAAGGCTTCACTTGAAAGCTCCTGGATAAAACCTAGATCACCATCAATTGCGAAACGAGTAAGGTCTCTTTGTTTGTCATATGTTCTTTGCCTTTTTTTCTCGCCACTGAGGCAATCCGAGTTTGAAGGTCGCTCTTTCATATGGTAACTTTTTCTTTACGGCAAATGCTTGATGTCAGACACCAGGGTACACGTTGTCTTAGAACTGATATCGCTTTCCCCTATGGCCTCGTCCTTATGCACCTTATGGCTGGCCCGACGTGAAGCCTAATCTCCTTTTGATTTTTGAATATCTCCCCATCGATTTGAATATCGGCGGGCTTCTCCAGTTTGATGACGGATCTCCTTACCATACGATCCGCAAGCCTCTCGCCCCTCAACTGCATGCCGAGAAGCACCCTGAGCGCATTCAATCCACTCTTTTTGGGACCCGTACCCAGGCAAAGGGTTTGAAACAGGCCCTCCTTTTCCCTGGCTCGACGGGTCGGTTTGAATCCGAGTCCAACCTCCTCCACTGTCGCCCCTAAGAAAGCCGTATATCTCCCGCGGGGCAGCCTCTTCCCGTCAAGCCAGATCTCGGCCTCGAACGGACGGAAAAAACTTCTATCTGTATCCCCTTTTTCCAACATCGATAGTAAGACCCTGAGCAGAACCCTGATGGTTTTCGCTGGACCCCTGCCCTCGCCCTGGTAGTAGGCCTTCAGCAAATTTACGGGAAAGCCGAGTCCAAAGATGAAGCCATATCGATCGTTCACCTTAAGAGTATTCGTCCGCACAACTTCAAAGGGAACCTGCTCTCTGACGGTGCTTACGATTCGCTGAAGGATTGCCTCCGATGCGCCCCTTATCCCAAGGGAGTTAGCGATGGTATTCATGGTTCCGCCCCTTAGAAGGGCAATCGGTGGGAGATCCGTCCCATCATAGATTGGGATGAGGGCACTGAGGGCATGGTGGAGCGTACCGTCTCCGCCGTCAATGGCCAAGACACTGATTTCCCCGCGGCGAAATTCTCGGATGGTATCCAATATCTCCTCGGAGGTTTGGATCTCACGAACAACTCCGTCACTGCCGAGAATTTGCCCCAGCCTATCTATCCGAGTCGGATTACCGGCGTTTTTTCCAGCCCCTGGATTGCTAATAACTCCAATCATTCTAAGAGATCACCTCTTAATTCTTGAGGGTCCATGCTATCTCATCAATCAACAAGGCACGATTGAGCTTCTCATGTACCCCCAAGTGTGCATTTTTGAAGATGGCAAATTTTTAGCAAGCAGGAATTCTGCTTCCGTTGAACGGCGGAAAGGTATACGGATGCTACGCTGTTAACCTTCCTGGTTTTTCGGTGCCGAATCCCCGAAAAATGCTCTGACATCTTCAAGGATCTGGATGAGTGCCGGAAGCAATACGAGGATTCCAATAGTCCCGGTCATAAGGCCAAAGGCGATTGTTATCGCCATGGGAATGAGAAACTGGGCTTGAATGCTCGTTTCGAGCAGCATAGGCAACAGGCCTGCAACGGTAGTGATGGTAGTCATCACGATCGGGCGAAACCTCCGCTTGACTGCGAGAACAAGAGCCTCCCCAGTGTCTCCGGTATGCCTACGTGTATTCTCATAATAATCCATGAGAATAATGGCATCGTTTATGACTACTCCCCCGAGCGCTATTCCCGCCATCACACTGAGCATAATCAGCTTATGGCCCATCAGGATGTGACCCCAAATCATCCCCACGAAACCCATGGGAACGATTGAGAGCACAATCAGTGGGGCCACCCAACTGTCCATTACCAGAATGAGGACACTGAAAACGATCAAGAGCCCGACAAAGGCACCAAATTTCAAACTTGCGAAGGTCTCCCTTTGAGTGGCCCGCTGACCCTCGAGGCGGATGCTCACTCCAGGAAATTTCTCAGGGACCTGTTTCATCAGAATAGGGCGCAGACCTCTGAGCACCTCCCCTGCCGTGGTAATGCGCTCGTCTATCTCCCCTGTGAGGGCAACAGAGCGCCTCCGGTCCAAATGCTTCAATTCAGCCCATCCCCTCAGGCGCTGTAGGTTCGCCACCTGAAGCAGAGGCACGCGCAGTCGTTGCCCGCTTGAAGAAGGAATCACAATGGTCAGGCTTCGCAAGTCTTCGAGGCTCATTCGCTGTCGCCCGGGGTATACGGCTCGCACCTTGACGTCCTCACGCCCTTCCTGGAAGCTTTGCGCAACAGCACCGAAAAACGAATTCCGCACCTGTGAAGCAAGGGACGCGGGTGTCAGGCCAAGCCGTTGCCCTTCTTTATTGACTACGAGGTAAATCTCTTGCTTCCCCGGACGGAGATCAGTTTCAAGGTTTGATACGCCGGGAATGCCACTTAATTGTTCAATAAGAAAATTAGCTGCGACTTCGAGTTTTTCCCACGAGTCGCCGACCAGGCGAATGTCAAGCTCTTTACCGCCAACGCCGCGCTCAAGGCGAGCAAACTTGACTGAGCTAACGCCGGGAAGCATCTTCGTATGCTTTCGCCAAACCGAGAGGATCTTGTCGCTGGTTACGCTCCTCAGTTCTGCATCCCGAAGCTCGACCTGCACCTGAGCCAAGTGCCCGCCACGGTCAGTGTCTATAGAGGTCTCCCCAAAGCGGACCAAAACTCGCTCAATAAGCCGTTCGTCCCTGCGGTTGGGCTCTCCGAGTTTTGTCTCCACTTTCTTGAGGCCCTCCTCCAGCTCCAAAACCATCTTTGCTGTGGTTTCAGGCTGCGTTCCGAGAGGATATCGAACGCGTGCCACAATGCTGTTCGTGTCAGGCATAGGGAAAAAGGTAAAAGGAAGTCGGCCACTGAGAGGCATACCAATACTCAGAAGCACACTAGCAATCGCGGCACCGACGATCCAGTACCGTGCCCTGAGGAGCCAGCTTCCCAAAGGCCCCATGATTTTTTCAATAACGGATTCCACAAAACCCTCGATCTTACTTCGGAGCCAGAACCTTTTTTTGCCGAAACTCTCGACCTGCTTCATGCCCCGCTCGAGGTGTTTTGGGAGTGAGAAAAACACCTCGATCAAGCTTATCACAAGGGCGGCGACAACAACCCATGGAAGGGCGCCCATAGTCCTACCCATCTTCCCTGACACAAACATCAGAGGGACAAACGCCCCGATTGTCGTCACACTTGAAGCCACGACAGGCCAAAACACCCCGGTTGTCCCCCCGTAAGCGGCATCGAATTTAGTGTCTCCCTTTTTGAACCGGGTAAAAATATTTTCTGAAACCACAACCGCATCGTCAACGATCATGCCGAGTACGATGATTAGGCCAAACATGGTAATCATGTTCAGTGTCATACCGAACACGTACATCACGAAAATTGTGCCCAGAAAAGCCACCGGAATCCCCCATGCAACCCAGAATGCGACCTTGATCTCCGTAAAAAACCACAAAACCAGGAAAACGAGCACCAGCCCCATGATCCCATTTTTTACGAGGATACTCAAACGGTCCTTTATACGCCGCGACTGGTCCGTAAATATATCGACACCCACTTTCCCAGGGAGCGTCTCCCGAAAGCTCATTAGGTAAATTTGCATCGCCTCGGCTATGACTGCCGTATCCTGAACCTCGGTCTTGTCTACCTGGACGACCACGGCTCTCTTCCCGTTGTATCGGGCTCCCACCTGCACGTCTTCCCACCCGCGGGATACTTCTGCCAGGGCTCCTATGGTGATTTCTCCTCCATCTGCTCCATGCTTGACAGGGATATTCAAGAATTCTCTAGGGCTCCGCTTAGCTTCACGAATCCTCAAAAGATAATCTCCTCTCTCCCCGTGAATGGTGCCCAAAGGAAGATCGATGCTGAAAGCAGCAACGGCCTCGGCAACCTGGTCCATGGTGATTCCGTATGCCTGGAGGCGGGCCTCAGGCACGGTAATGAGGATTTCAGGACTGCGAACCGATTCGATGGCGAGCTCTGTTGCTATACGATTAATGATAAGCTCATCTCTAAGGCGCTCTGCATGCAACTTGAGAGCCTCCTCCGGGACGTCACCATAGAGAACCAGGGTTGCTACGGGGTCCCTACGCTTCACCTTACTGACAATAACATCCTCAACAGCAGCAGGGAAATTGGTGATTTTGCCGACCCGATCTCTAAGGTCAATGAGCACAGAGTCTATGTCCGTCCCCTGAACGAGCTCTACCGTTGCCGCGGCGAATCCCTCACTCGCGCTTCCGGACACGGATTTGAACCCGTCTATTCCAATGCACTCCTCCTCAATAGGTCGGAGAACAGCCCGTTCCACCTCGTCGGGGGAAGCACCCTCGTACCGGGCAGTCACCTTCACCATATCAACATCTGAAGATGGGAAGGTTTCCATGCGGATGCGCGCGGCTGCAAGGAGGCCGAGACCAATGATGAGGAGCATGAGAACAGTAGCTGCCGTCCTGCTCTTCAAGAAGTATGCTACTGATTTCATCTTGTTTTCGCCTTTTTCTCCAGGATGCGGACCATTGTACCCTCAAAGGCTCCAGGTACTTCGGTCAACACCACCTTGGAGCCTGAGGGTAGGCTCAGAGTCATTGGAAGTATCACATCGGTTTTAAGAATGAGTAAGGGCTCTATCCTCACCTCTTTGAGCTTTCCATCCTTGACGACAAAGATGCTGTGATCGGTTACCAGCGCCCTCTCCGGTATGACCATAACATTCTCGTACCGTCTGCCGTGAATGGCTACTCTCACAAAGGTACCGGGAAGGAGCCCTCGTGAGCTCTGTCTCATGGCGCGCTCCATTGGCCCAGGAAGTTCGATAATGGCATTCATTGTCCGTATATTGGGATCACGCTGGGCTCCAATCCGGCTCAAATGCCCTGCAAGCTTTTGCTCTTTGCCGAAAATTTGCCAGAATACATCGGCCTTGAGCTTGACCTGTTTCCACGGGGGCCGACCACGCTCTAGCTTATCAAAGTCAAAAAGCGCCGACAAATGGCGCGATTCTATGGGCACGGATACCTCTGTAGGCGAGTCCACCGGGTAGATTGCCGCCAGCACTGTACCTGGCTGCACGGCTTGGTAAATCCAGGCATCCACATTTAGAACGCGGCATTTATAGGGGGTGCGGAGGACAGTCTTGGTAAGCAGTATCTTCTTTACCTTGCCGGTGGCAACGGCTGCCCGTCGGTTTGCCTTCAAAACGGCCAACTTATGGGCGTTTGCGGATATGGCTGAGCGCCGTTTCTCAAGGGACAGAAGCTGTTCGTTCTTGCGGGCCTCAGTTGCCTGAAGCGCCTGTTCGGAAATAAGCTTTTTCTTGAAGAGACTAAGCGACCTCTCGTAATCTCTTTCTATCACCTCAAAAACCTTTTTTTCGACTTCCAGCAGGTTACGGTCGCTTTCACTCTGAACTCCTATCTCAGCAATCTGCGCGTCAATGGCTGCTATTTGTGCCTCCAACTGCTCAATTTCAGCAACGATCGATGAATTGTCGATTCGAAAGAGAAGCGAGCCCTTTTCAAGGAGACTTCCCTCTGCAACGTCCTTACCCTGCTCGATGATCATGCCACCTACCTCTGAAACGACCTTAAGTGTTCCAGAGGGGCGGATGGTTCCGAAACCCTCAATAATAGCCTTATATTTTTGTTCGGATACTGTGACTACTTCTGCTAAGGGACGTAAGTCGGGCGGCCTTCTTCTCTTCGGTTCACGGCTGGTTGAAATCAACACATAGAGCAATCCCACGCCCACCGCTATACCAACCAGAAGGCCCAAGGCATTCAAAAGTTTACCTTTCATGAACTCCTCCCTGTCCAAACCCAAGACTTTT